>JAGWSK010000182.1 GCA_028869355.1 Alphaproteobacteria bacterium
CAGCTCGTGGATGCACGGTTTCGCCGCCGGCCTGTGGGCATCGTTTCGGGCGGCACCGCAGACAATGAGCAGCCATTGTTGTCCGATGTTTATTACATCGAGCGTGCGCTCTCGCCCTATGCCGAGTTGCACAAAGGCACTGTTGATCAAGTGCTGAACAGCGGCGTCGCCGTGATCGCGATCGCCGATATCGGGCAGCTGTCGCAGGAAGAACACGACCGGCTGGCAAAATTCGTCGATGAAGGCGGCGTACTGTTGCGCTTCGGCGGACCGCGTCTTGCCGCGCATAGCGATGATCTTGTTCCGGTCCGGCTGCGCGAAGGCGAGCGGTTGATGGGCAGTGCGATGACATGGGCATCGCCGCAGCATCTCTCAGCGTTCCCCGATGACAGCCCGTTCCACGGGCTCAACGTCGCCAATGACGTCACGGTGTCACGCCAGGTTCTGGCCGAGCCGTCGATCGAACTCGCCGATCACACCTGGGCCAGGCTTGATGACGGTACGCCGCTTGTCACCGGTGCGCAGAAGGGCCGAGGTTGGCTGGTATTGTTCCATGTCGCGGCGAGCCCCGGCTGGTCGTCGCTGCCGATTTCGGGTCTCTATGTCGACATGCTGCGCCGCGTCGTCGAGCTGTCGGAAGGCGTGCGCGGCGGTGCTGCTGCTGCCAAGACCGGAACCTTCCCGCCGTACCAGACGCTGGACGGTTTTGGCCATCTCGAGAAACCTTATCCAGAAGCAACTCCGATCCGCGCATCGGAAATTGAGACCGTGACGACGAGTGCACTGCATCCTCCGGGCCTCTACGGCGTTCAGGGTGCTCTGGTGGCGCTGAACGCGTTCGGCTCGCGCTCGGTGCTGAAGCCGCTGGCAATCGGAAGGCGCGTTTTCCCTTATACCGGCACGGCCGCGCAGGAACTGAAATGGCCCATGCTTGAGATCGCCCTGATCGTTCTTCTGATCGATGCGCTGATTTCGCTCATCCTGCGGGGCTACATCACGATCGGCTCGCGCCAGTTCCGCAAAGCCGCCGTCGGTTCCGCAACCGTGCTGCTGTTGCTCGCTGCTCCGGTTGCACTGTTCGGCTTTTCCGGTCACGCGCTGGCGGCCACGGCTCAGCGTGTCCAGACCATTCAGGACAAGGCGCTCGATTCGGCACTCGACACCAGGCTTGCCTATGTCATCACCGGCGATCCCGAGGTCGACAAAATGAGCAAAGCCGGTCTGTTCGGCCTTGGCCTCGAACTCAAGGCGCGAACCGCCTATGAACCGGCCGAGCCTGTGGGTGTCGACATTGAAAAGGACAATCTGTCCTTTTACCCGCTGCTCTACTGGCCGATGGCAACGACCGAAAAAGATCTTTCCGATGCGGCAGTGGCCAAGATCGACCAGTTCATGCGCAATGGCGGCACCATTCTGTTCGACACCCGCGATGCTCCCATTGGCGGACTCGGCAGCGCGGCGTCGCCGGGTGAAGCTGTGTTGCGGCGCCTGCTGGCCAAGCTCGATATCCCGCCGCTGGAGCCTTGCCCCGCCGACCATGTGCTGACCAAGACATTTTATCTGCTGAAGGAGTTTCCGGGGCGCTGGAGCGGTGGCCAGGTCTGGGTTGAAGCGCTTCCGCCGGTCGATCCGAAGAATCCGCCGGCGCAGCCGGTTGCGGCACGTGGCGGCGATGGCGTGTCACCCATTGTGATGGGCGGCAATGATTGGGCGGCTGCCTGGGCGCGTGACGAACAGGGCAATCCGATTGCCGCGGTCGTTCCCGGTGGAGAACAGCAGCGCGAGATGGCGATTCGGTTCGGGATCAATCTCGTGATCTATGCTATGACCGGAAATTACAAGACCGACCAGGTGCACGTACCGGCGTTGCTGGAACGATTGGGAAAGTAGGTCGACATGTCGTCATTCGGCATCGCCTTTGCCCCACATTTGCCGCTGTGGCAGCTCGCCGCCTTTGGCGGAGTGGCGTTGCTTATCCTGGCGTTCTCGCAATATCGCCGCGCGCATGGCGCCTGGGCGCGTATTCTTGCTTTTGCCGTCATCATGGTTGCGCTCGCCAACCCGCTGATCGTGAAGGAAACGCGGGCGGGCCTGTCCAATATCGTCGCGCTGATCATCGACCGTTCCCAGAGCATGGAGATCGGCAGCCGCAAGGCCGATTCCGAAAAGGCGCTGGCGGCGCTGCGCGACAAGCTGAAAACGATGAATGTCGAATTGCGCGAAGGCGAAGTTCGCACCACTGCGGATGCGGGCGACAATGGCGGGACGGCGCTGTTCTCGGCATTGAACGCGGCGCTCTCGGATGCCCCGCCGGACCGCGTGGCAGGTGCAATCGTGATCACCGATGGTCAGGTGCATGATGCGCCCGATCCCAAGACCTTCCATCTCGGTGCGCCGTTTCACGTCGTTCTCACTGGCGCTCCAAACGAACGCGACCGCAAGCTGACGGTGGTGCGGGCCACCCGCTTCAACATCGTCGGCAAGGACGCGCAAATCACGTTCCGGGTCGATGATTTCGGCGGTTCACCGGCGGCAAATGCGCAGGTGTCGGTGCGGGTCGATGGCCAGGACCAGGGCAAGCGCGCTGTTCCGGTGGGCAAGGATACAACCATCAGCCTGCCCATCACGCATGGCGGCGAAAACGTCGTCGAACTCGAAGCCGCCCCAGGTCCGGCGGAGCAGACGCTGCAGAACAACCGTGCGGCCGTGATCGTCAATGGCGTGCGCGACCGGTTGCGCGTGCTGCTGGTGTCCGGCGAACCCCATGCCGGCGAGCGGGTGTGGCGCAACCTGTTGAAGGCGGATCCGTCGGTCGATCTGGTGCATTTCACGATCTTGCGTCCGCCAGACAAGCAGGACAGCACGCCGATCAATGAACTGGCGCTGATTCAATTTCCGACGCGCGAGTTGTTTGCGGAGAAGCTGCACGAGTTCGATCTGGTGATTCTCGACCGGTACCAGAATCGCGACATCCTCCCGCTGGCCTATTTCGACAATATCGCCCGCTATGTCGAAAATGGTGGCGCTTTGCTGGTGTCGGCCGGGCCGGAATTCGCCGATGAGTCCAGCATCTATCGCACGCCGCTCGCGGCCGTATTGCCGGCGGAGCCAACCGGCGAGGTGATCACCGGCGCGTTCCGCCCGCAGATCACCAAGGCGGGATTTGCGCATCCGGTGACGCGCGATCTGCCGCTGGTGAACGATGCGCTGCAGGCCGCGGCCAACGCTCCTCCGGGCGCCAATCCCCTGGCGCCTGGGCAGACGGTACAGCCCGTGGCCTCGGGCTCGGAAGAGCTGCCCGCGCAACCCAATTGGGGCCCGTGGTTCCGGCTGATCGCAGCCCAGCGGGTGGCCGGCAATGTTGTGATGTCCGGCCCCGGCAATCGCCCGCTGCTGGTGTTGGACCGGGTGCAGAAGGGACGCGTGGCGCAACTCCTTTCGGACCAGATCTGGCTGTGGGCGCGCGGCTATGAGAATGGCGGTCCGCAGGCGGAATTGCTGCGACGCCTCGCGCACTGGCTGATGAAAGAGCCGGAACTCGAGGAAGAGCGTCTGACCGCGGAAGTGGCGGGCGGCGAACTGCGCGTCACCAGACAGACCATGGCCGACACGGCGCCGGATGTGACGGTGACGACGCCGACCGGCAAGTCCGAAGTGCTGCATATGTCGCCATCGAGCCCGGGCCGTTTCGTTGGCCACCTCAAGGCGGAGGAACTCGGCCTGTACCGGATGAATGACGGCACGTTGAATGCGGTTGCTGCGGCCGGACCGCTGAACCCGCGCGAAGTCGCCGACATGCGCGCGACGGACGAAATCCTGCGCCCCTATGCCAATGCCACCGGAGGCGGCGTGCAGTGGTTGTCGGACGGTTTGCCGGAACTTCGGTCGGTGGACACGGGTGCGACGACGCGTGGCAATGGTTGGTTCGGAATCGAACGCCGTGGCGCCTATCGGGTGACGTCCGTGGACAGTCAGGAACTCCTGCCGCCATGGCTGGCGCTGATCATTGTTCTGGCAACGCTGCTCTTCGCCTGGCGCCGCGAGTCGGTTTAGCGATTTCCTAAGCCTGTATGTTTGCGCTCAACTAACGATTCGCCTTCCCCCCTTGCGGGGGAAGGTGCCCGCAGCAACGCCGCAGGTGTTGCGAATGGCGGGCGGAAGGGGGGGTCGGATGCCCTGCCCTCAGAATGGGTTTCCGGCCATGCAGCGATCATACGCCACCCGCGCGAATTCCATTGGGTTTGAGGACACCACGCTGCTCTTATAGGCGGCGTCAATAAGGCGTGAAATGGCGGCAACGAATTCAAGCGAATAGGCAGGGTGCTCGTCACGTTCCCAAGCCTGCTTGGCGATCGTATATGGAATGTCCTTGCTCCGCATGAATGTTTCCGCAAATGCTTTGTATTCAATGCAGGGCGGTTCGTGAACCTGCATTGCAAGACAATGATTTTCACCTGTTTGGGGCGGCGGTTTTGCGCATTCAGTCAATAACCGGGACTCGAATACGGCGTCTGCGCGGCGGTCTTCTATGAAAGCCGGCGCAGCCGCTGTCTGTGTCGCGAAGGCGACCGCGCATAGACTCAATTTCCACATCTCAGCCTCCAGGTTAAAAAATCATCGATTCCTGCGGCTCTATGATCTTGTGCAAAGCGCGCACTGCGCGCGGGCGACACTTTCCCCCACGCTTCGCACTGTTGTGCTCGCGGGGGGAAAGAGAAACTGAAAAAGATTTCGACCGGAACGAGCCTGCTCCAGCCTACTTCCCCGCCGGCGCCAGATAGAAATACCCGACTTTGTTGTTGGCCGGAGTGCCGAACCACATCCTGCCTTTCGAGTCGGTGAAGAATTCGCGCATGGTGTTTTCCGATTGCGGGACCGGAAACTCCGTAACCTGACCATTGCGCGGATCGAGCCGGCCGATCACGTCCATATGTTCCGACGAATACCAGACCGCGCCCGAGGCATCGACGCCGAGCGCGTAAGGCGTTGCTTCCGGTCCCGGCAGGGGAAATTCCCTGAATGTTTGCGTCTTCGGATCGAATCGTCCGATCTGCCCGGCTTTGAATTCGGCAAACCAGATATTGCCGTCGGCGCCCACCTGAATGCGCCGTGGCCGCGCGTCGGCGGCCGGAATTTTCCACTTCGTGACTTTCAATGTCTTTGCGTCGATCTTTCCGATCTGGCCGTCCTGGATATATTCCGCAAACCAACAATTGCCGTCCTTGTCGAGGGCAAGTCCATAGGCGCTGGGGATTTCGGCGAAGCGCGTGAACTTTCCGGTTTTCGGATCGAACACGGTCATCGGGCGGCCGGTGGCCCAGACGCGGCCCCGCGCGTCGACGCGCAAAGTATGCTTGTCGCCGCCGGCCGTGACGCCCTCTTTGCCGGGCAAATAGGCATCCTGATATTCGGTGATTTTCTGCGTCGCAGGGTCCCAACGGCCGAGTTTGTTGGCGCCCTGTTCGGTCAGCCACACGCTGCCGTCCGGCGCCGGAACCGCCGAATGAATCGCAGCAGTGGTGTCGTTCGGCACCCGGAATTCGTCCACCTTGCCGGTATTCGGGTCGAGCCTGCCGATACGGTTTGCCGCCCCATAATAGGGAATCCAGAACATTCCCTTTTTGTCCTCGACCGCACTCCACGGCATCCGGTTGGCTTTGGGGATCTGGTATTCGACATAGACAATCTGCATCGCCGCGTCCGGGAAATTCCGCGCGATGTTCTTGTAGCCCGGCATGCCGGACGGCGATGGCGGCAATACCGAATGTTCGCCGAACAGCAGATTGATGTAGTTGGTCACCGCGTCGGCATCGGCGACCGCGAATGGCTGGGCTCCATCAAGGAAGAAATGCATCGCGCCGCGCATGAAATTCACCCGGTCGCGCCAGCCGTCGAGATCGCGTGTGTACGACGCCATGCGGGTCTGGAATCCGTGGCAGGCGAAACACCGCCCGACCAGCACATCCTTGCCGTGCAAGACATTGCTCCCCAGCGCGGAGGGGAACAGCTTGGTCCCCTGATATTGTGAAATGTCGTTCCAATGCACCATGTCCGTCCGTAGACGGAAGGATTTGGTAAGGTCTGTACTTGCGTCCAGTTTCACGCCGGAAGCGGCATCACCGGCAAAACCGGGCGCGCGGATTTGCAGCCGGTATTCGCCCGATGGGAGTTCCGGGATGCGGTACTTTCCCTGCCGATCCGAGAGCGCGCTGACCAGCATGTTGTTTTGTGCATTTTCTGCCTGGACAAATGCACCGCGGAAGGGCGAACCGTCGGGCCCGGTGACAGTGCCGGTCACAGTGGCGGCATGCGCCAGCGCCACCGGCGCGCAGGTTAGCGCAAGCGCAGTCAGCGAAATGCGGTTCATGGCTATCCCTCCCGGTACACAGGGAGGAACGCTATCAGCCGCTTCAGGGGTCGTCTATTCAGCCGTTCCCTTGCGGCTGCTGCGGCTGCGCATCGGCCGGAGGATTCTGGGGCGGATCACCGTCTCTCCGGAAGCGCCGGCCGCCACGGAAGCCGGCTCCGGGCGGACCGCCATTGCCATCGCCACGGCCAAATCCCTGGCCGTCAAAGCCGCCGCCAAAACCATTGTCGGGACCTGTAAAGCGCAGCGATTGCTGGAACCGGATCATTTCGCCCGAAGAGGGATCGGCGCTGGAAGCCAGCTCGGTGCCTTCGATCTGATACAGCCGGTGATCACCGAAAAAGATGGCCACAGTCGAATGGCTGCCATCCTTTTCAGTGATGCTGAGCTGCCGCCCGCGATTGCGGTTCACCCGCGCCGGCAGGTCGAGATTGACGCTGCCGCGTTCGCGCAACGCGACGATCGCCTGATCGATGGCTTTGTTGCCGTCCACCATCATGTCCTTGTAGTCGATGACCGTCATACGGTAGATCGCATCGTCCTGGCGCAACGCATATAATGTTTCGTCGGCATCGGCGCCGTCGGGCGTTTTCACTTTCAGATGGCCGACCGCGGGATCGCCCGGGAATGAGACGGCAAAACCCTGATCGGCAAAGTTGAATTCCGTCCATGTCGACTGGGCCTGTGCGGACGCGGAGAGAATGGCGGCACAAGCGGTGGCAGTCAGAATGGAACGCATGGTTGTTTCCCGGCATTGCTGCGCGACTCTTGCATGTCCCGGCGATTATGTCTCTTTCGGAACCATGACGGATTTTACAGGGGCACTCGATGCGTAGCGGACGGCGGATGATTCGGCTCTGGATCGCCGCAACGGTGTTCTGGGTCACCTTCCGGGTCTGGATGTATACGAGCAAATGCTTTCACGCCGGCAACAAAGCGCTGTGGTGCCCGGCCGGCGGCGATCCCACCTCGACGACAATCGTGCGTACGGATGAATTGAGGTTCTGGCTGGTGACAGTGTTGCCATCAATCTGGATACTCGTCGTCGGGCTGCTGCTGTGGTGGGCGCTGGAAGGCTTTCGCCGCCGCAAGGACGACAAAACCAAGCATTGAGCAGAAAGAATCATCACGCGGAGACGCGGAGATATCCAGAGTGTGACGCCAATTTGGCTCCTTTGTGGGGCACGTCAATATTATCTCTGCGACTCCGCGCCTCCGCGTGAAATTTTAATTTCCAGTCGGCCACACTCTGTTCCGCGTCTACAGGTCGAACGCCTGGTGAGGGTTCGGCATCTCGACCCGTTCGCCCCGGATATGCTTGGCAAATTCCGCCATCACGCCGGCTTCGCCATGCACCAGAAATGTTCCCTTGCGTCCGGCGATACCGGCATGCCATTGCA
>JAGWSK010000022.1 GCA_028869355.1 Alphaproteobacteria bacterium
AAACAGCGACCAAAATCGTGCTCGAACAGTACAACCCGCCCAAACAGCTGGACATCCCGGCGCGCGATGTCGTTTCGATTCACAAGATCGTCGGCAGCGGCGAGTAGATGGGAGAAGCGAGAAAATAGAAGCGAGATTTTGGCCGACACTCCGGCCGCCTCCCATCGCGCTGCAATCGCCTCCGGCAATTTCTAATTCGCGCGTGGGGCCCCGAAGCGGCACTCAGCCATCTCTCGCTTCTCGCTCCTATTTTTCTCGCTTCTCGGTTCACGTTTTGACTGCTGCCAGCAGCCGCGCCAGCGGAGGATTGGTCTCATCGAACACGTAATCGACCCGCTCAGCCGCCACGGCTCCGCGCACGCCATGCGTACGCAACAGCGCGACCGCGCGCGACAACTCCTCCCGGCGGCACAGCAGCAGCGGTGCGCCATCGCGGCCCTCGATTACGCAAAACCCGGCCTGTGCAAACCGTGCGCGCAGCCTGCCATCGGTGGGTGAAAAGGACCCGCGCAACAAATATGAGTTGCGTGCAAGTTCCCGCGCCGCAATCCGCGCGCAGATCCGCCCCGCCACTTCCAGCGCCGGCGCGCTCCACTGTGCCTTCAGTGATGCCGCCAGTTGTGCCTGGCTCTTCAGGATCACACCGTCGTTCAGCACCTTGAGCCCATTGGCCGCGAGCGTCGCGCCGCTGGTCGTGATATCGACAATCGCCTCGGCGACTCCGGCCGCCGGCGCCCCCTCGGTGGCGCCGAGGCTTTCAACGATCCGGTAATCGGAAATTCCGTGCGCGGCAAAAAAACCGCGCGTCAGCGACAGATATTTGGTTGCAATCCGCAGCCGGTGCTTATGACGCGCATGAAAGGCCGTACATACATCATCGAGTTCCGCCATGGTCGAGACGTCGATCCAGGCCTGCGGCACTGCCACGACCACATCGGCAAAGCCGAATCCCAGCGGCTGAAGCAGCGCAACCGCATGGTTGGCATCGGCAATCGTCTCGCGGATCAGGTCCTCGCCGGTGATGCCGAAATGGACGTCGCCCGCCATCAGCGCGCCGGCGATTTCGCCCGACGACATCAGTTTGATTTCGACGCCCGGTTCGCCCGACAGCGTGCCGCGGTAATCGCGTGCCGCGGTGATCGGCTTCAGGCCCGCGTCGTCGAGGAAACCCGCGACCTGCTCCTGCAGCCGGCCCTTCGAGGGCAGCGCAAAACTCAACGCCGCGCCCATGCAACCTCTCCTTTCAGGAAATCATGCGCGGCGAGCAGCGCTTCGTCGCGAATGGCGCAACCCACCGCCGCAATGTCGCGACCGGCGCCGAGCGTCCGCAGCAGATTGTCATAGCGGCCACCGCCGGCGATCTGCAGCGCGCCATCGGCCGCGCGGCCCCAGATCTCGAACACGAAGCCGGTGTAATAATCGAGGTCACGGCCAAAGCGCGGCGCGAACTGCACCGCTTCGTCCGGTAATCCGAGCCGGCGCAGAATCTCCACCCGCGCCGCCATTACACCAAGCGGTCCGTCCAGCGCCACGTCGTGCCGCTTCAACAACGCCGCAAGACCGGCGAGACTCTTCTCCGCCGGGCCGGATATCGCCAACGCTTCCTCGATCACCGACAGCGCCTTGCGATCGAGCTGCAGGGAGGCTGCCTCCGCTGCCTGCTCCATCAGCCGGTCGACGATCTCTTCGCGCGTGCGGCCGGCAAAGACATCACGGGCCGCGGTTCCGGCCATCAGGTCGAGCAGTCCCGAAAGCGCGTTGCGCGCCTCGTCCTCGTCGGCCGATCCGAGATGCGCGAGATACCCGGTCCCCGCCGGCGCTTCGCCTTTGCTGAGACGCTGTATCAGACGCGCGAAAGCCTCCGGGCGCCGGAAATGGCGCTTCAGGCGCCCGCGCCAGGCCCCTGGAACCGGCAACACGTCGAACAGGCCGGGAAACAGCGAGGCATCACCGACATGCACTGAAAAGCTTTCCAGCCCGGCGGCGCGCACCGCCTCGACCGCAAGCGTCAGTACTTCCGCGTCCGCTTCGGCGCGATCATCCGCACCAAGATATTCAATTCCGGTCTGCAGAAACTGCCCGGAATCTTTCGCATCGCTGCTTCGCATCCGGAACACCGGGCCGTGACAGGATATCCGCGCCGGAAAACCGCCGTTGCGCGCCAGGTGCAGCCGGCACACCGGTATCGTCAGTTCGGGTCGCAGGCACAGCTCACGCCCCAGGGGATCGGTGAGCAAAAATGTCTCCTTGCGGATTTCCTCGCCCGAACGATCGAGAAAAATACCGGCCGGCTGCAGCACCGAAGGATCGATGCGGTCGTAGCCGGCTCGCGCAAACACGCCGAGCAGCGCAGTCGCTTGCTCTTCCAGCCGCGCAATCCGCCTCGCCTCTGTACTCATTCAACCCTCCCCTTGGGGGAGGGTCGAAGATTCTGAGCCGCGGCGAAGAAGCTTCGGGGAGGGGACCGGCCACGGCCATGTCCGGCAGAGCACCGATGCTGGCGCGATCGCATTTGCGGCCCTTCCCATCGCCTGTGGCTGGTCCCCTCCCCAAAGCCACTCGCGCTCACGCGCTCGCACCTTTGACCCTCCCCCAAGAAGGGGAGGGTTGATGCGATCGTCCGGTTTCCGATCGCGTTCAAGAGGTCCGCCCTCCGTCCAGCATGGCACGGACGCAGGCGACCAGTTCACCACGCCTGACCGTCTGCTGCGCCGGGCGCGCGGTCAGCCAGGCATCGCGGGTTTCCGCCGTCTTCGCCAGTTCCGCGCCGCGATTCAAATCCTTGAGTGTGATCTCGCCGCGCGCGCGTTCATCCCCGCCTTCGATCACCGCAATCGCCGCGCAGCGCTTGTCGGCATATTTGAGCTGGGCCTTCATGCCGCCATCGCCGGCATAGGCTTCGGCGCGAATGCCAGCCGCGCGCAATTCCGCAGCAGTACGGAAAGCCTCCGCCGCCGCGCCTTTATCCAGCACCAGCACGACGCAAAGCGGCGCCGCCGCGAAAGCTTGCGCACCCGCGCGCGCTTTCAGCGCCGACAGCAGCCGGCTCACGCCAATGGATATCCCGGTCGCCGGTACTTCCGCCCCGGTAAATCGCGCCACCAGCCCGTCATAGCGCCCGCCGCCGCCAATCGAGCCAAACACGACTTTTTCATCGGCATCATTCGTCACCGGGAAGGTGAGCTGCGCCTCGAAAACCGCGCCGGTGTAATAATCCAGCCCGCGCACAATTCCCGAATCCACGCGAATGCGATCGGCGCCATAGCCGCATGTGTTCACGATACGGAGGATTTCCCCGAGGTTGGCGGCGCCGGCCTCACCCGCCGTACTGCCGGCCACCGACCGCGCCAGCCGTGGCAGCACCGACTCCGGATCACCCGCGCTTTCCTGATCGGGCACGGCAAACCCCAACACCCGCGAGATCGCTTCAGGGTTCAGTCCCGCGCCGGACGTAAAGTCGCCCGATTCGTCACGCCGCCCTTCGCCCAACAGCGCACGTACGCCATCCACACCCAACCGCTCCAGCTTGTCGAGCGCGCGCAACACAATCCCGCGCCTGACCGGATCGGCCGCGACACCGGCTGCCTCGAGCACGCCATCGAGCAATTTGCGGCTGTTCAGCAGTATTCCGTAGTCGCCGCGCTTCAGCCCCAGCGATTCGAGGCAGTCGGCGCACATCATCAGCAGTTCTGCATCCGCGGCCGGGGCGGCCGAACCAACGGTGTCGGCGTCACATTGGATGAATTCGCGAAATCGGCCCGGGCCGGGCTTTTCATTCCGCCAGACCGTGCCGACCTGATACCGCCGGAAGGGCTTTGGCAGATTCTGGAAATTTTCCGCGACGTGGCGCGCCAGCGGTGCGGTCAGGTCATAGCGCAGCGACAGCCATTGCCCATCATCGTCCTTGAGCGAAAACACACCTTCATTCGGCCGGTCGGAATCGGGCAGGAATTTGCCCAAAGCGTCGGCATATTCGAATGCCGACGTCTCCAGCGCCTGGAAACCATAGGAAGCATAGACGCCGCGGATGGTGTCGAGCATGCGTGCTTCGGCCATCAGCTCGGCCTCGTCACGATCCTTGAAACCGCGCGGCAGCCGGGGCTTTGGCCGAAATGCCTTGCCCCCGGGAACCGGCGCGGACCTTTGCTCGTTCATCATGCTGCTCTGGTCGATTGGCGTTTCCCTTACCGGCTCGCCCACAAGAGCGCAATCAACCCGCGCCGAGGGCTGGGCAACGCTTGATTCACATCAAAGCCCAAATTTGGCCGCGGGATAGCCTCGTCTCACGGCTACGATATCGGCACTTGGGGACACAGTTATGCATGAACATCCAATTCTTGGCACCGTGCTGTTCGTCATCGGCACGATCCTCATTGCTTCCGCTTATGCCGCAGGCAATCCAGGCGACACTGCGGAAACACTGATCGCGGGGCACGTGCTGGCGTTCAATGGAGCACTGCTCGCGGCCCTGGGTACGGGCCGGCACGCGCCGACGCGCCTGCGCAACCGCGTTTTCGCAACGACGCAGCGTTGATCCCTGGAGCAGGTTGGAACAGAACCCGCGGCAGCGCAGTTTTACCGTGGATGAATTCAATTCCGGCTTTGGGAAGCCGATGTCACCATGAAACTGTACGTGAGCCGTTCCTTTGGGCTTTTATGCCTCGCCGTTCTTCTGGCCTACCCGCCGGCGCTTCGCCTGCTCTCGCTTGCCGTCTGACCGGCTTCCAGATTCACCAGGACCGGTCAGTTCCCCACCGTCACCGAGACATGCAGCACGTCAGTGAGGGCTTTCCCCCCCGGTGGCCGCAGCAGCTCCCGCCCATAATCGACGCTGACACTGAGGAATCGTGACACTGCATAGCGCAGCCCCCCGCCGGCACCGGACAGCTCGATGCTGGCAGGCGTGCCCTGCGTCACATGCACATCGCGCACCGACCCATAATCCCAGAACACCAGAAGCTGCAGCTGGTCGGCAAATTCGGGCGGCACGAACCGCGCCAGCGGCGAGAATGGCGGCGAGCGCAATTCCTGGCTCAGGATCACGCCTTCCGAACCATTTGCAGTGCGCTCGTGATAGCCGCGCACGCTGGTCTCTCCCCCCAGACCCAGTTGCTCGGTGGGGAGAAGATTGTGATCGGCGAGCTGCCCCGTTACACGCATCACCCAGGAGGCGTTGAAGGGCAGCCGGGTGGTTTCGGTCACCGTCAGCGTGTCATAGACATAATTCGCCGCCGCATAGGGTGAATTCGCCTGCTCCTGGAACAGTGCGGTCTTGTTCAGCGGCGTCAGGCCGCCCGGGCTGTAGACGAAATTGTTGGAAATTACCGCCTGCCCGAACAAATGGTCGAGCGCCAGATCATAGGTGACTGGAAACTGGTCAATCTCGGTGGTGACGTTGGAAACCTCCACGCCGCCGAAGCTGAGATTGTTGTTGGTGCTCTTGAAATCATAACCGAGCTGCAGGTCCTGCCCGAGATGGGTGCCCGCGCCCAGGAACGGCAAATTGAATCCCGGAAGCGTCAGGATGTAGCGCCCGCTCGCCTGACCCGATAGCCCGGTGAGCCCCAGATCCGGGCCGGCGCGCGGCGCAGTCTGGGTGAAATTGCCGAACAGCGAGAGCTTGTCGCGCCAGGGCAGCGGCGCCAGCCAGCTGAGCGTATGCGCTTCCATCGCCGCCGGCTGATTGTTGCCGAACAGATGGGCCCAGAAACTGCTGCTCGAGGTGAACTGGTATGACAGCTGCTGGTCGAGCCCGAAGGCATTGCCCCAATTGATTCCGAGATTCCACAGGTCATAGCCGAGCGCTGCCGTGCCTGTGGTGTCATATCCGGCATAGACGCGCAGCGGCAGCCGGTCCTCTGTCCTCAAGATCAGGTCGGTGTCGCCTTCGGTCGCGCTCTTCTCCGCCACGATGGTGACTTTGCGGAATGGATTTTGGTTCAGCAGAGCGAGGTCCTCGTTCAGCTTCGCCACATCGATGGCATCGCCGGGTTGGGTGCGCACATAACTTTCCAGCAGCGGCGTCGAAAACCACCGGTTTCCTTCGGCGCGCAACTGGCCGAGATGGAATTCGGTCACCACCGCCTGCACCACGCCGGAATCGATATCCTGCGCCGGAAACACGATATCGACGAAGGGATGGTTATGCGCGGCATACCAGGCAGCGATGATCTGCGTGATCTGCCGCATACCGCCGAAGGTCAGCGGCTTGCCGAGAAACATCGCGAGTTGCGCGCGCAGTTCGGGTGCATCGGCGAGCGGCAGATTCTCGATCGTAATCCCGGGCGTGGTCACGCCGTTCATGACGATTTTGGCTGGCACATCGACCAGCACCAATCCCTTGAGCTGCTCCAGCACCTGCTGGTCTTCGGCGCCGAGCATCTGGGTTTCCATCGGGGGTGCGACGATCGCCGGCGGCGGTCCGCCGGGCGGCGGCGCCGGCTTCGGCGCCACCTGATCAAGATTCTGCGCCGCTGCCGGTCCCGCCGCTACAGCGGCGCAGAGCAGCCAGACTCCGGCAAGACTCCGCAGCCGCGATCGCCCCCCGTGCACGCTCCCCTCGAATCACAATCCAGGCATCACATAGCAGGAACCAGACTCGATTTATTCTGATTCCGGATCAGCTCTGCCCGGCACATCGATCAAGCCAGTATTTGTATTTCATTATAGTTAACAGCGAACTCCAGCGGCTGTTGATCCATAACGCTGCCCGGCTATTTTTGCCTGGCCATGAACTTATTCCATCCGCGTGCCATCACTGTCGCCCTGCTGCTTGCCGGTACTGCGCTTGCTGCCCCGGCGGTGGCCCAGACACGCGACGAAAATATCAAAAAATGCGCCGGGGCAACCGGCAGCGCAGAGGACGTCATCGCCGGCTGCACCGCCTATCTCGAATCCGGCCAGGCCTCGCTGATCGATCTGTTCAGCCTTTATGCCAATCGGGCCAATGCCTACCAGGCCACGGGCGACTACGCGCATGCGATCGAAGACTACAACAGAGCCATCAAGCTCGATCCCAAAAACCCAACCTATTACGCGAATCGCGGCATCTCATATCGCGGTCAGGGCGACGAAGAACAGGCAATTGCCGATTTCACCGCGGCAATCGCACTCAGTTCGAAAAATGCGATGGTGTTTACCAGCCGCGCCGCGGCTTACCTTGCCAGCAATCAGTTCGAGAAAGCGATCGCCGATCTGAACCAGGCCATCACGCTTGATCCCAACAACGCCGCCGAATTCCTTATTCGCGGCAATGTCCATCGGGGCAAAGGTGACATCGACCACGCGCTCGCCGATTATGACGAGGCGATCCGCCTCGCGCCGGACAACGCCGTGCTCTATCTCGCGCGCGGAAGCGCCTGGCGTGACAAGGGCAACAATGATCGCGCGATCGCCGATTTCAGCCAGAGCATTGCCATCGATTCGAAAAACGCCATGGCGTTCAACAACCGCGGCGTCGTCTACAGCGCCAGGGGCGATTCCGCCCATGCGCTCGAGGACTATGACAAGGCCATCGAGCTCGACCCCAAAAACACCGCGGCGTATCTCAACCGCGGTTTCGCCCGCGCGTCATTGGGCGAAATCGATGATGCTGTCGCCGATTTCACGCAAGCTATTGAACTTGATCCAATGAATGCCGTGGCGCATCTGAACCGCGGCAATCTCCACGCTGGCAAAGGCGATCCGGATCATGCACTGGCCGATTATGATGCGGCGATCGCGCTCGATCCGAAACTCGCGACGGCCTACAACAACCGCGCGGTGCTTCAAGCCGCCAAGGGCGAGTTTGATGCCGCGATTGCGGATTACAGCGAAGCGATCCGGCTGAAGCCCGATTACACCGAAGCGCTGGCCGGCCGCGCCGCCGCGTTCAGCGCCAAAGGCGACACGAATCACGCCATCGCGGACGACAACGCGGCCATTGCACTGGCGCCTGAAAACCCGCTGCTGTTCAGCGAGCGTGCCGGCGCCTATGCCGCCAAAGGCGACTCCGAACTGGCCATCCAGGATCTGACACAGGCGATCACACTGAATCCCAAATTCACCACCGCCCTGATCGCGCGTGGAAATCTGTATCGCGCCAAAGACGACAATGATCGTGCGATTGCCGATTACACCGGAGCGCTCCGGCTCGATCCGCAGAGTGCGCTCGCCGCAAACAATCGCGGCGTGGCGTACAGCGCCAAGAATGAGGATGACCGCGCCATTGCCGATTACAGCCAGGCAATCGCGATCGACGCGAAATATGCGGAGGCCTGGTTCAACCGTGCGGTCAGCGATGTCCGCAAAAAGGATTGCGCCCGGGCCATGACGGATTTTGCCAACGCGGCGAAACTCAATCCAAAGCTCACCGCGCCGCTAGCATTCACCACCGCCTGCCCGGCCGCGAAGAAGAAGTAACGCTCAGGCGGCGTTCTCCTGTACTTTGGTCCTGATTATCAGCCGTTGCAGCCGATCGGGACGGTCGGTGCAAATGCCATCCACACCCGCCGCGATCAGGCGTTGCATGTCGGCCGCCCGGTTGACGGTCCAGACACCAAATTCCAACTCTTGCCGGCGCGCCTCGTCGATGGCGCGCGGAGTTGCGCGGGGCAAGGGACAAAACCATCCGTCGCCACCTTCGTCCCTGATCTCGCCTGCCCCGCTCTTTGCGCGTACCGCCGTAGTGAACCAGCACTTGATCTGTGGATTGCGCGCTTTGGCATGCGCGAGTCCGGCCCACTGGAATCCGACCAATACCGCCCGGCTGGTGAAATCCGCCGCCCGCAACTCGTCGAGAACCGCTTGCGCCAGCGCTTCCGGCGGCGCCGAGAGGCCACTGCGCAGCGCGGTCTTCAGTTCGATGAACAGGCGAAATTGGGGATTCGCCGCCTTCACCGCGGCGATCACCTCGGCCAGCGAGGGCATCGGCGTCGCGTCGAACGGCGTCACGCCGGAATGCCTGCGGGCGTAGATGGAACCCGGCCGGGCGCGGCCGACTTCGAATTTCCGCAGTTCGGCAAAGTCCAGGCCCCGGATCGCAGGCTTGGGCCGCAGCAGCGGCAGCCATTCACCCGCGGCGTTCCGGCACAGGTCGCGCTTCAGGCGAAAGTCGTGAAACACTATCAGCCGGTCATCCCGGGTGAGCTGGACGTCGAGTTCGGCCGCATCGAAGCCGGCAGAAGCGGCGGCAACAAAGGCCGGCAACGTGTTTTCCGGCCACAATTGCGCCCCACCGCGATGGGCAATATTCAGCGGAGATAACATGAAATAAAAAACACTACCGGTTGGATGCCACCTTTGTGGTACACTTTAGCGTCAGAGGTCAGGGCAAAATAAGCCTCAGTGGTCAGGGCAATATAGAAATGCTGAAACTCGCATTGGCCGGAATATTTGTTGTCGCACTGGCCGGCGGCGCCTGCGCCGCCGAGACCGGGGCGGCAAGGGCACAGACTGTGCTGAACAGCGAGGTCGCGGACCTGAACAGCACTTCGACGGGCCAGCGGGTGGCCGACGTGAAGCCCGGCGAGCAGGTGACCATCACCGGCGACTGCGTGGCCAACGTCAAATCGGCCGACCGGCTGCGGGTGATGCTGACCCCGGCCGGCGAAGACGCCGACGCCAATCGTTATCACGTGCTCGCCACTGAGCAGGCCATCGGCGCCGCCGGCCTTAACGTGCGCGTCCCGAACCTGCCCGAAACCGCCAACCGGGATTTCAACGTGCGCGTATTCCGGCTGGGTGAGGATACGCCCACCATCTGCAATGCCGGCATCATTCATGTCGGCACTCCCGATAAACAGCGGCTCGGCTGACAAAAGAAGCGAGAAAAGAGAAGCGAGTAGCGAGAGAAAAAAAAATCTCGCTTACCTTTTGTCGCTCCTCGTTTCCCGTTCCTCGCTTCTCATTCCCGATTCTACAGCGTAGCAATCGCTAACAGAGCCATTGCCCCTGCGGCGATCATCAGCGCCAGCCGCAGATTGCGCGAATTCTGGGATGTAGACCGCGCGATCGCCCGCACCGAATCCGGATGCAGGCGAATGCCGCCTTCCGCGAACTGCGCGGCAATCAATTCGGTTTCCCGGATCAATTGCGGCAGAGTCTGTGCCAGCCGACCAACGCTGGTCAGGCTTATCGCGGCGTCTTTCAGCCGCGCTTCCGGGCCGAGATGCTCCAGCATCCAGCGCTCGATGATCGGCCGCGCGGCCTCCCAGACATCGAATTCGGGATCAAGCTGCCGCGCCACCCCTTCGACGACCACCATGGTTTTCTGCAGCAGCACCAACTGCGGCTGAAGCTGCATGTCAAAGCGACGCGTGGTCTCGAACAGCTGTTCCAGCAACCGGCCCATCGACACTTCGCGCGCGGTCAATCCGAAAATCGGTTCACCGACCGCACGCAAGCCTTGCGCAAATGTCTCGACATTGTGTTGGCCCGGCACAAAGCCATAATCGAAATGCACCTGGGCCACGCGCAGATAGTCGCGCGCGAGAAATCCCGCCAGCGTTTCGGCCATGAACCGGCGCATGCCCAAATCCAGCCGTCCCATAATGCCGAAATCGACCGCGCAAACCCGGCCGGCTGGATCAACGAACAGATTGC
Organism: Alphaproteobacteria bacterium; assembly: GCA_028869355.1. Lineage (GTDB taxonomy): Bacteria > Pseudomonadota > Alphaproteobacteria > Micropepsales > Micropepsaceae > CAIYRG01. The sequence goes on from JAGWSK010000022.1 coordinate 10,582, forward strand.
CCGGATGCATGTCGGCGTGGAAAAAACCGTCGCGCAAAGCCTGGGTGAGGAAACTCCGCACCACCACCATCGCAATCCGCCTGGGATCGTGGCCCGCAGCCAGGAGTGGCTCGGCGTCACGAACGACCACACCATCGATCCATTCCGAAGTGAAGACCCGGGCGCCGGTGCGGGCCCAGTCGAGAACGGGAATGCGGAAATCCTCATCATCGCGGGTGTTGTGCGCCAGTTCGGATGCCGCCGCCGCCTCCATCCTGAGATCGAGTTCGAGCGCCACCGAGGCGGCGAGCGTGTCCACCACCGCGACCAGCCGCAACCTGCGCGCTTCGGCGGACAGCCTTTCCGCCCATTCGGCGGCGAACCGGAAGGCGGCAAAGTCGCGCTGGAATTCCGCTTCGATCCCGGGGCGCAGCACCTTCACCGCGACCCGCCGCGGCGGATCATCACCGGTCACCGCTTTATGCACCTGGGCAATCGAGGCAGCCGCGACCGGTCCGCCGAATTCGCCAAACAGCGTTTCCAGCGGACGGCCGAGTGAATTCTCCACGATCTTCTTGGCTGCGGCGTCGGGAAATGGCGGCAAGCGGTCCTGCAGCGTCTCCAGCCCACGCGCGATTTCGCCGCCCATCAGGTCGGGCCGCGTGGCAAGAAACTGCCCCAGTTTGATCGCCGATGGCCCCATCTGCTCGAACGCGAGCGCCAGCCTCTCGCCGACCGGGCGCTCTTTGTTCGAACGCCCACGGCCGCCGGCAAAGCGCGCGAGAATGCGCAAGGATGCCGGCGCACGCGACGCATATTCGCGCGGCAGGAGCGCATCATGGCGCGCGAGAATCCGTGCCATCCGGAACAGCCGCCCGAGTTTCCTTGCCGTGCGGATCACGTCACAGCTTCCAGCCCGAATGCATGGCGGCAATCCCGCCCGAGAGATTGCGGAATTTCACCTGCCCAAATCCCGCTTCGGCAATGGCTGCGGCGAATGCCTTTTGTGACGGAAAACGGCGAATGCTTTCGGCGAGATAGCGATAGGCCGCGCCGTCGCCGGCAACCACTTCGCCAAGCCGTGGCAGGACCGAAAAGGAATAGACATCGTAGATCGCGTCGAGGCCTGGAACCGTGAGTTTGGAAAATTCCAGGCACAAAAACCGCCCGCCCGGCTTGAGCACGCGATGCGCTTCCTTCAGCACGCGATCCAGATGCGTGCAATTGCGAATGCCGAATGCGATCGTATAGGCGTCCTGGCTTGCATCGGCGATCGGTAGTTGCTCGGCATCGCCGCAGAGCCAGTCCAGCTTTTCGGCGCCCGGTCGCGCCATCCCCTGCGTCAGCATGGCGAATGAAACATCGCACACTGTAATGGCGCTGCGCGCTTCGCGCGATTCTGTTTGATTTCGCCGGTGCGGCTGTGCCGCACCGGTCGGGGCACCGCGGCGGCGCACCCCCCGTCGCTGTAAGCTTCGGGGGGCGGGATGCGGAACACCTGGTCCGCCGAAGTCTTGACGAAGGCGGATGCGCTCATCGATCCGCATGGCAATATCACCCGTGCCGCCCGCGACATCGAGCACGGCCCAGCCGGGCCGCGGATCGAGCCAGGCGACGAATTCGTCTTTCCAGAGACGATGCACGGCAAACGACATCAGGTCGTTCATCAGGTCATAGCGGCTCGCAACCGACGAGAATATCCCCCGGACCAGCGCCGGTTTTTCCTCCGGTTCCACATCGCGAAAACCAAACGGCACGGTGGACTTGCTGCCGGACATGTGTTCGAACGCTAATCCCATGTTTCTACAAATGGCCCGGCGCTCATACCACGTTTCAGCTTCTCCCGCCCGGTTGGCTCGACGCGTCTATGGCGGACTTTCCTCCCCCGTTTACGGGGGTAAGGCCGGACCAGAAATCGCCAGAGGCGATTTCCCGGCCGCAGGACCGCGGAGCGGTGGAGGGGGGACGTTTCGCCACAACAAGTCCAATGCCCGAACTGCCTGAAGTCGAAACCGTCCGCATGGGTCTCGCCGAGGCGCTGCAGGGCCGCCGGCTGACGCGTGTCAGCATCAACCGCGCCGATTTGCGCAAACCATTCCCCCCGGATTTTGCCCGCCGGCTGACCAATCGCCGCGTGCAGCATGTGCGCCGACGCGCCAAATACCTGTTGCTCGATCTCGATCGCGGCGAGACCCTGATCATGCATATGGGCATGTCCGGACGCTTTACGGTTTACGGTCACAACGCACCGCACAATGGAAAGCACGACCACGTCGTGTTCGAAACCGACGACCACAAACGTGTGGTGTTCACCGATCCCCGGAGGTTCGGGCTGATGGCGCTGGCCGCGACCGGTGAAGTTGACAGCGATCCGCTGTTTGCCGGAATCGGTCCCGAACCGCTCGACGATAAATTCACCGCTGCTGGGTTAAGCGCGGCGCTCAAAGGCAAACGCACGCCGATCAAAGCCGCCTTGCTCGATCAGCGCGTGGTGGCAGGACTCGGCAACATCTATGTCTGTGAAGCGCTGTTCCGGGCGGGGATTTCGCCCCGGCGCCTCGCATCCTCCGTGGCCGGAGCACGTGCCGGGCGTCTCGTGCCCGCGATCAAGTCGGTGCTGAAAGAAGCGCTCGCGGCCGGCGGCTCATCATTGCGCGATTACGCCCATGCCGATGGCGAACTCGGCTATTTTCAGCATCATTTCCGCGTCTATGACCGGGAAGGCAAAGCTTGCCCTACTTGCGGCAAGCCGGTGAAGCGCATTGTCCAGTCCGGCCGATCCACCTTCTTCTGCCCGAACTGCCAGCGGTGAAATAGAAGCGAGTGACGAGAAGCGAGGAACGAGAAAGCCGCCTGTTTCGCGCCTCTCTCGCTTCTCTAGTTTCTCGCTCCTCGTTTCTCGTACCCCGCTTCTCGCTTGGCTCCTTCAACACCCCGCGGCGGATCTGGTCGCGTTCCATGGACTCGAACAGCGCCTGGAAATTGCCTTCGCCGAATCCCTCATCGCCCTTCCGCTGAATGATCTCGAAAAAGATCGGCCCGATGGCGTTCTCGGTGAAGATCTGCAGCAGCAACCCCTGGCCCTTCGTGGGCGCCCCGTCGATCAGAATCCGGTTCGCCCGCAGCCGCCCGACATCCTCGCCATGCCCGGGCACGCGCGCGTCGATCCCGTC
>JAGWSK010000183.1 GCA_028869355.1 Alphaproteobacteria bacterium
GACTTTCCGAAAAATGGTGCAGGAACAGGTTGACCGTGATCAGGTCGGCGACAATTCCGCGCTCGAGAAATTCCGACACGTCTTCGGCGAAGATTTGTAAGTCCCATCTTCTCTGGCGTAGTTCGAGCGCGGTCTTTGGGTCTACGATGTTTTGGCGATCAACCAGGATGTACTCGACATCGCGCCACTGAAGCGCGAGTGCGAGGCGCAGCATAAAATACCCGTCGCCTGCGCCCAGCTCGATGATGCGATGCGGCGGCTGCGCAAGATACCGCCGGAACAGGCGCCGCATGATCTGCGCCTGAAACATCGCGTGGTTGATACGCCGCAAATCGCTCCGGGAATGGATCGCCTCCGGATCTTCGGACGGCAAGACGTCCAGCAGTTCTGGCTCAAGCCGGCGTTTCATACCGCGTCGACGCGCTCTCGCGCGACCGGCAGAGGCACACCGACGCGTTCGAACAGCATGGTTTCGGCAACAACGCCCGGGCCGAACGCCATGGCGCAGCCGAGTTCGCCCGGCTTGCCGGATTTCAGCATCTGCTCCAGCACGAACATCACAGTGGCGGACGACATATTGCCGAACCGGCGCAGGACATCGCGTGATGCGCCCAATGCCGCCGGAGGCAGCAACAGCGCCTGTTCCACGGCGTCGAGAATGGAACGTCCGCCAGGATGGACGGCCCAGAGGTTGATCAATTCCGGCGGCGTGCCGTCAAGGATCTCGTCAATGTTTCGCGGCAATGCCTTGCGCAAGGCGCCCGGCACTTTGCCCGAAAGGACCATGTCAAAGCCGGAATCACCGATATTCCAGGTGATCAATCCGGTGCTGTCGGGAATCGATGCGGCGTGAAAGCGGCTGATCGCAAATCCGTGCGGTTCGGCCGATATCAGGCTGGCGGCGCAGCCGTCGGCAAAAATCAGAAATGACAGAAGTTGCTCGAGGTCGACAGTGTCATGCAGATGCAGCGTGCAGAGTTCGAGATTGACCGCGAGAACGCGCGCTTTCCGGTCCGAGCGGACGATGTGACGTGCAAGTTTGAGCGCATTCATCGCTGCGTAACAGCCCATGAAGCCCACCATGGTGCGTTCGGCGGTACGGGGCACGCAGCAACGGTCCATGATATCGAAATCGAGTCCGGGAGCCGAGAAGCCGGTGCAGCAGGTAATCAGAAGATGGGTGATGCGGCTGCGTTCGCGGGCGGGAATCAAGCGTTCAACCGCCGATTGCGCCAGAACCGGAGCCTGTGCACGGAATGCGCGCATCCGTTCGTCCGTGGTCGGGAAACGCGACCCAAGATAGAAATCACGGGCGGATACCGCATCCGGCGGACACTCGGGATCGGGCGAAAGGCACGAATAGCGGCGCGCGATTCCGCAGCGATCCACCATGCGCTGAAACGTCACCGTTTGGCGTCCGGCGGCGATCAGCCTCGCAAGCGCATAGTCGACGAAAGCCGAATGGACATTGTGCGGCGGCACGGCAGTGGCGACACGGTTGATATAAGCCTCGGCCACTCGTCGTCTCCACGCGCAATGAGTCGGTTATCGACGCCCCCGGAGGGACTATCACTTTGACTGATATGTCGCGGTGATTATTCCACGCCCGGGAACACCGGCGACAAAAATTGTGGCGATACCCCCGCGCAAACGAAACGGCTGCGGGTTGGTTCCCTGGCGCACTTCCCCGTTTTGGGGAACATGTTCGGCGCGTGCAGGGGACAACGAGCCTGGAGACCAGATCAGAAATCGGCGCGGTTGGCCGTGGGCAGCGGTTCCAGATGCGCGGCTTCGATCTGGTTCAGCGGATTGACCATCTCGCCATCCATGCAGCGGATCTCTTCGTCGAACGTGCCGGTGACGTTCCCCGGACCTTTTGAGGTCGTTTGATCCAGCGACCAGCGATGCAGCGCCTTCCACGGCCTCACGAAAGCTTCCGGGTCATCGATGGTCATTTCCACTTCCAGCTTTTTGCCTCCTTCGATCATGCGGAAGCGTTCGATGACGTGCAACCTCTCGCTGTGCGGCGTGCGGTAATTGTCGACGAAGCTCTTGGTGGAAAGCCCGATTGTATCCACGACCAGCGTGTCGCCATCGTAATGGCCGACGGATTCACCGTTCCATGACGGCCTGGGATTGGAGCTATGCGGCACGTTGAGATAGACGTGGCGGACGATCTGATCGCGCTGCCAGACGATCATCACTTCCTTCGGCGTCTGCAGGAAATAGGTGCGCCCCGGGCTGGTGTTCAACACCGGAATCCCCGGTTCCCAGCAGCGCGATGTGCGGTTGTACATCGCGAAGCCGTCGGCGATCATGTCGTTGGATTTTTTCAGACTGTCTTTCGCCCATTGCGTCAGATTGGGGTTGGTCAGATCCGCAACACGCCAGGTCGGCTGCTTGCCGACATTGTTGGGAACGTAAGGGTGCGCGAGGTCATAGGTCACCGGGTCGGGGCTGCCCGCAACCGGAATGAAATCATTGCCGATGCGGCCATTCTGACCGCCCATCGAAGCCCAGCCGAAGCCGCCCTTCGTGAAATCCGGCGGATTCGAATCACCCGCGGCAAAAGCCGGCAGAAAAGCCGCACCGCAAATCGCCGATGCGGCGACCGCTGTCATTACATGCAGTTTACAGACTGTCTTCATTGGCGCGCCTCCCGATGCAAGACGAGTTTATGCGGCAACCGGTTCACTGACAACGCAGGGTAGAAGAAGGGCAATATCACCGAGTTGTGCTATAAAGTTATCAAAC
>JAGWSK010000184.1 GCA_028869355.1 Alphaproteobacteria bacterium
GAGGACACGCCCCGCATCCGATTTCCGGATCAGCGGGTCGAGCGCACGGAGCAACCGCCAATTGGCGGTAAGATTGATCGCGAGCAGCTCATCCCAGGCGCGCGGATGCATATGCGTGAGCGGTGTGATGGGGCCGAGAATCCCGGCGTTTCCAAACAGCCCGTCGAGCTTTCCCCAGCGCTCATGCAGCGCGGCCGGTATGCGGTCGATACCGGCGAAATCCTTGAGGTCCAACGGCACGAGACTTGCCGTTCCGCCCGCCTTCTGAATCTCGTCGTCCAACTTTTCCAGCGCATCGATCTTGCGCGCAATCGCGAGCACATGCGCACCCGCTTCGGCCAATGCCAGCGCCGCGGCACGGCCGATACCGCGTGAGGCCCCGGTCACGGCCACGACGCGGCCGGATAACGTCACACGGGTTCCATCAACAGCGACAGTTGCCGGCGTTGTTCATGCGCATCGGCCGGTTCGATCGGATAGTCGCCGGAGAAACACGCATCGCAGAATTGCGGCGCACCGGAATCGCGCGTCGCCGCGCCGGTCGCGCGATACAATCCCTGGATCGAAATGAAGGCCAGCGAATCGGCGCGAATGAATTCGCGCATGCCCTCGAGATCGAGCTTGTGCGCAAGCAAATCGTCCTGGTTGGGCGTGTCAACGCCGTAGAAGCAGGAATGTGTCGTTGGCGGACTCGCGATGCGGAAATGCACCTCGGTTGCCCCGGCATCGCGCACCATTTCCACGATCTTCTTGGATGTCGTACCGCGCACAATGGAATCATCGACCAGAACAATGCGCTTGCCTTTCAGCTTTACGCGGTTGGCATTGTGTTTCAGCCGGACGCCCAAATGCCGAATCGGATCGGACGGTTCGATGAAGGTGCGGCCGACATAGTGATTCCGGATAATGCCGAGCTCGAACGGTATGCCGGATGCTGAGGCATAACCGAGGGCCGCAGGCAAGCCGGAGTCGGGAACCGGAATGACCATATCGGCGGCCGCCGGCGCTTCGCGGGCGAGTTCCATGCCGATGTGCTTGCGGACTTCGTAAACATTCTTGCCCTCGACGACCGAATCGGGCCGCGCGAAATAGACATATTCGAATATGCAGAAGCGCCGCCGCCGGGGCGGGAATGGATGCAGCGATTCAATTCCGTCCCTGGTGATGACGACCATCTCACCCGGCTCGACATCGCGCACGAATTGCGCGCCGATGATGTCGAGCGCGCAGGTTTCAGAGGCAAAAATCCAGGCGTTGTCCAACCTGCCGAGAACCAGCGGACGAACGCCATAGCTGTCGCGTACGCCGATCATTTTTTTCGAGGTCAACGCCACCAGCGAATAGGCGCCTTCAACCCGCTTCAGCGCGTCGATGAGCTTTTCAACGATCAATTCGTAATGACTTCTGGCGACCAGATGGACGATCGCTTCGGTGTCGGATGTGGACTGGAAGATGGCGCCCTCACGCACAAGATCGCGGCGCAGCATGCGCGCATTGGTGAGGTTGCCGTTGTGCGCCAGTGCCAGGCCACCGCCCGTGAGATCGGCGAACATCGGCTGAATGTTGCGCCCGCTGGGTCCGCCAGTTGTGGAATAACGCACATGGCCGATGGCGTAGGCGCCGCGCAGGTTTTCGGTATGCCCATGCTTGCCGAACACATCGCCGACCAGGCCGAGATGACGCTCCGACATGAATTGCCGGCCGTCGAAACTCACAATGCCCGCGGCTTCCTGACCGCGATGCTGCAACGCATGCAGCCCCAATGCGGTCAGGGCCGCTGCATCGTCGTGGCCGTACACGCCGAAGACCCCACATTCCTCATGCAGCTTGTCGCCGGCTGTGATCATCGGATTCGTGTTCATTGCCCTGTTCAAGTATGTAGCGTGCGGTGGGTCGCTTCGGAAGAGGCGGTATCCGCCCCTTTGTGCACGATTCGCCCCGGCACCAGGGTGCGCAAAGCATCACTCGTATCGCGAATCACCGGGTAAAGCCGCGATTTAACCAGCATGTCGGGGTGGTCGCGTGTGGGAACAAGGGATGCGAAGGCGAGATAGGCGAGGCTGATAATCACGAGGCCGCGTCCGGCGCCGAAAACAAAACCCAGCGCGCGATCCACCGTGCCGATGTGCGATTTCCGCACCGACTGGGCCAGCCGCGCTGTCGCCAGCGAAAGCGGAACAAAAATCACCAGAAAAACGCCGATTCCGACCACTACCCATTGCAACCAGATGATGGAAATATAAGGACGCACGAAGGGCAGAGCGAGCGGCGAAAGCCGCACTGAGGCATAGCCCGCGATCAGCCAGTCCACGATGGAGAAGGTTTCCTGGACCAATCCGCGAAACATCGCGAACAGCGCCGAGATCAGGATGATCGCGATCGCCACGTCGTCCATAGGTGTGAGCAACAGATGAGTCATGATTCGATTTCTCCGCTGCGCGCTTTTAGCATGTCTGTCCGGTTGTTGTGCTCACGGTTCAGGCATTTGCCAACAGGCTGGCGAGATGTGCCACATTGCGTATCTGCGTGAGTTCCAGCGGCGCGGCTGAAATCCTGGCGCCCGCAGGTACAAAAGCGAGGCTGAAGCCAAGCTTTGCGGCTTCCCGCAACCGCGAATCGGCGAATGGGGCGGGACGAATGTCGCCGGACAGGGCAATTTCTCCGAAAATGACGCAGTCCTTCGGCAGTGGGCGGCCGGTAAAGGCAGAAATCAAAGCCGCGGCGGCAGCCAGATCGGCTGCCGGCTCAGCGATTTTGAGCCCACCGGCGACGTTGAGATAGACATCGGAAGCGGAAATTCCAACGCCGCCGCGCGCCTCCAGCACGGCCAATACCATCGCCAAACGGCCGGGATCCCATCCGACCACCGCCCGGCGCGCGGTGCCGTAACCAGTGGCCGCCGCAAGTGCCTGCACCTCGCACAGCAGAGGCCGGGTGCCCTCCATTCCGGCAAAAACCGCGGCACCGGCCGACGTGGCCGAGCGATCCCCCAGGAACAGTGCCGACGGGTTCGGCACCTCTGCCAACCCAGCTCCCGTCATTTCAAACACGCCGATTTCATCAGTCGCGCCGAAGCGGTTCTTTACCGCGCGCAGGATTCGAAACTGATGCGCCCGCTCGCCTTCAAAATAGAGCACCGCATCGACCAGGTGCTCCACGGCCTTGGGCCCGGCGATCTGCCCATCCTTGGTGACATGGCCAATCAGGATCACGGCCGCATCCGAGGTTTTGGCGTAGCGCACGAGATCATGAGTGGCGGTGCGGACCTGGGTGATGGTCCCGGGTGCGGCATCGAGCGCCGAGCTCCATATGGTCTGGATCGAATCGATGACGACGATTTCCGGCGCCGGTCCCGCGGCGAGCGTGGCCAGGATGTCCTCGACACAGGTCGCGGCGCCGAGCTGAAGCGGAGCGTCCGCAAGTCCCATTCGCACGGCGCGCAGCCGGAGCTGCGGCAGCGCTTCTTCGCCCGAGATGTAAACCGCCCGGCGGCCGGAATTCACAAATGACGCCGCGACCTGCAGCAGCAATGTCGACTTGCCGACGCCGGGATCGCCGCCCAGCAGCAGCGCGGAAGCGGGGACAACACCGCCACCCGTGACGCGGTCGAATTCGGCAATGCCGGTGACGCGCCGCGCCGGGTCGTTTGCGGTGGCCAGCAGCGTCTCGAGTGCGAATATGCGGCCCTTCGAACTGCGGCGCGCGCCGGCTCCAGCGGGCAAGCCCCGCGCCTCTTCGATCAGACTATTCCATGCGCCACATTCATCGCAGCGGCCCGACCATTTTGGCTGAACCGCGCCACAGGCCTGACACATATATCCCGGCGCTTTTACCTTCACCGCACCTGCTCTACTGCCGGACTTCCATTTTGATCGGTCCAACGGCCGAACCGTGAATGAACTGATCGAGATAGGGGTTGCCACTGTGATCCATCTCGGCCGTGGCGCCGTCCCAGATGATCTTGCCCTTGTAAAGCATGGCGACGCGATTGGAGATTTTACGGGCGCTGGCGATGTCATGTGTGATCGACAGCGCGGTGACACCCAGATCCCTCACCGTGGTCGCGATCAGGTTGTTGATGATGTCGGCCATGATCGGATCGAGCCCGGTGGTCGGTTCGTCGAAGAAAATGATTTCCGGGTCGGCGGCGATCGCACGCGCCAGTCCCACGCGCTTCTGCATTCCTCCGGACAATTCGGCAGGCGACAGATTGGCGACATCGGCCCCCAATCCAACCTTGGCCAGTTTCTCCATTGCGATTTCGCGGGCGCGCCGGCGCGAAATACCGTGCCCCTGAATCAATCCGAAGGCGACGTTCTCCCAAACCGGCAGGCTGTCGAATAGTGCCGCACCCTGGAACAGCATGCCGAATTTCCGCAAATAGGCATCACGATTGCGGCCGTGCAGTCCGGTCACTTCCTGCCCTTCGACTTTGATGGATCCGGCATCCGGTCGAAGGATTCCAAGCACGCATTTGATGGTGACGGATTTGCCGGTGCCGGAACCGCCAATGATCACGATCGAATCGCCGGGCTGAATGGAGAGATTCACGCCGTCGAGCACGAGTTTGCGGCCGAAGCTTTTTTTGACGCCGCGCAGTTCGATCTTGGGAACGCCGTTCACGAGAAACCTATCGGGTGAAAATAAGCGACGTCATGAGATAGTTCGACGCCAGAATCAGAATGGACGCAGACACCACTGCATTCGTGGTTGCTGCGCCGACCCCCTGGGCGCCGCCTTTGGAATAAAATCCGTTGTAGCAGCCCATCAGCGCAATGATGAAACCGAACACGGCCGCCTTGGTGAGTCCCGAGCTGACATCGCCTGAAGTCACAAAATTGGCGGTGTTCTTCAGATATACGGAGCTGTTGAAATTCAGGGCCCTGGTGGCGACCACATAGCCGCCCAGGACCCCGATGGCATCGGCAATTGCAACCAAAATCGGCATACTGACGACGCCGGCAATCAAGCGCGGCGTCACCAGATACTTGACCGGATTGGTGGACAAAGTCGTGAGCGCGTCGATTTGTTCGGTGACCCGCATGGTGCCAAGTTCGGCTGCAATAGCCGCAGAGACGCGGCCCGCGACCATCAGTCCGGCAATCACGGGGCCCAGTTCGCGCGTGATGCCGAGCACCACAATCTGCGGCACGAAGGATTCAGCGCCGTAGCGGCTGCCGCCGATAAAGATTTGCAGGCACAGCACGGCGCCGGTGAAAAACGCCGTCAGTCCGACGACCGGAAGCGAGAAATACCCGACTCCGATCATCTCCTGCAGAATGACCTTCCAGTAGATTGGCGGCCGGAGAGAGTGCGAAATCCCGTCCAGCATGAAGATGGCGAGCCGGCCCGCTGCGGCGAACAGCGCGAGGATGACCCGGCCGACGGCGGCAAAAATATTCATCGTTTCGATCAGGTGAGTGGGGCGGTTTTGCACGTTTTCCGAATCGCGAAATTCACGGGAAGTTGTCGCATTTTCGCGACCAAAACGGCAGATAGCGAACCGCTATTCAAAGATCAATGTAGTGGCGATGCACCCGGGGCCCGATCGAGGTCAGGATTTCGTGGGTGATGGTGCCGGCGGCATCCGCCAGTTCTTCAAGCGTCACCGTGTCTCCCATGAATTCCACCCCCGTGCCGCGCGCCAGGAGATTTGCGGGCACACTGGTCACATCCAGCACGGTCAAATCCATGGAGATGCGGCCGGCATAGGGAACAAAATAGCCGGCGATAGCAGCACGCCCGCGCGCCGCGATACGGCGAATCAGGCCGTCGGCGTAACCGGCCGCGACGGTGGCCAGAGTCATGGGTTGGGCAGCCGTGTAACCGGCGCCGTAGCCAACCGAATCGCCGGCCTGAACGGCGCGAATCTGCAGCACGCGGCCGGTGAGCACGGCTACGGTGCGATATGGATTCGGCCGCGATGCCACCGGGTTGCCGCCGTAAATGCCGAGCCCCGGGCGGACAAGGTCGAACAGGAAATCGCGTCCAAGTTCGATTCCCGCCGACGCCGACAGGCTGGCGGGCGCCGAGGGCAGCAACGCCAGCGCCGCCTTGAACCGTGCCAGTTGGACCCAGTTCATATCGCGATCGGGTTCGTCAGCCCGCGCGAGATGGCTCATGACAAGAACGAGTTTGATGCCGTCGAGCAAGTGCCGAATGCCTGAGACAAGGGTCGAAAGTTCATTGTGCGACAGGCCGGAGCGATTCATTCCGGTATCGACATGGAGCACAGCATCGAGTTCGCGGCGTTCGCGGCGGGCAAGAACCGACCATTCGGCAACTTCATCCAGTGAGTTCAGAACCGGCGTGAGCGCATGCGACAGCAGCGCGGGCGCGGCGCCCGCTGCAATTCCATCGAGTACGAAAATCCGCTGGCGGGGCAGCAACTTGCGAAGTGCGATCCCCTCCTCCATCCGGGCGACGAAAAATGTATCCGCACCCGCATTGACCAGGGCATGCGCAACCGGCGCGAGGCCCATCCCATATGCATTGGCTTTGACGACCGGAGCGATGGCGGCCGGCGCGGCACGGCGCAAACTCTCGCGGAAATTGGCGGCGAGAGATCCCAGACGTACCGTCAATTCGGCGGTGGTTTCGGAAGGTGTCGAAGGCGAAGGTAATCGGGCGTCCATGACTCACACAAAGCCGGGAAATCAACCGGTCCGGTGGTCGCACCATCGCCGTTATTGCAGCAACAGGCAATTGCTTCTGCAATTGATTTTACGGTCAGAGGAGATCGGGAGCGAAAAATTCGCCCGGGGAATGGGGGCTGCAATGCCGCCGCCGGCGCTACCGATTATTGCGCGACATCGGATGGGCGGGATTCGACCAATTGCAGTACCGCCTGCAAACGATCGGCAATATCGCTTTCACCCGCGGCTTTGGCGACGTTGAGTGCCGAAAGTATCCTGTTTTTGAGACCGAGACTCATTTCCGGGACATTGTCGACGTCGATCTCATAACCGACGCGGGCGATCGCGCGAATCCTGATTCCCGTATCGGCAAGTTTTTTGCGCAAGGAATGAACCGCAACACGGATAGAGACCGGGGCCGTCTCCGGCTCGCTTGCTCCGTATACCTGTTCAATCAGCACGCCCAGCGGAACGACGCGCGGGCGGTTGAGGAGCAGCAAATGCAGAATATCGGCTTCGTGCGGAGAAAGTCGTATCTGGCGGGATTCGAAAAA
>JAGWSK010000185.1 GCA_028869355.1 Alphaproteobacteria bacterium
GCGCGGGGGTGACACCTGGCCCTCGCCAAACAATCCCGATCCGGAGACGGCCCACGCTTATCAGCACGGTGGTGCGAATGTCTGGCAGGCGCCGGCGATCGATCCCGATCTCGGCCTGATTTATTTCAGCACCGGTCAGCCCGGGCCGGAGGCTGTGGGGCTTGGGTCGAAGCGGCCGGGCGATAATCTCTACAGCTCCTCGATCGTCGCTTTGCATCTCGACGGCAGCTATGCCTGGCATTTCCAGGTGGTGCATCACGACCTGTGGGATTTCGATTGCCCCAGTCCGGTTGTGCTGTTCGATCAGGTCTATGGCGGCGTGCTGCGCAAGGGCATCGCAGAAGCATGCAAGACCGGGTGGATCTACATTCTGGATCGCACGAATGGAAAACCGCTGGCCGGCATCGATGAAAAGCCGGTGGAGCAGGACCGCCGCGTCGCGACATCGCCGACCCAGCCGATCCCGCGTGGCGATGCGCTGATTCCACAATGTCCGCAGCCGCTCGCCGGGTGGACGACGAAATGCATTTTCGGCGTCATCTATGACATGCCGATCCTGATGTCGCCCGGCGGCAATGGCGGCACGAACTGGGCGCCGATGGCGTATAGCCCGCAGACTGGATTCTTTTACGTCACGGCCGCCGACCGGCCGCAAAGCCGTATTTTAAGGCAGTTGGGAAAATCCGTCGGACCACCGGTGGGCGCGCATTATGCCGGGACATTGTCGGCAGTCGATTCACGCACCAACAAGATCGTCTGGCAGAAGAAGCTGCCCTATTCGATAGGACAGGGCAGCGGGGCGCTCGCCACCGCCTCCGGTCTCGTTTTCCACGGCCAGCCGGACGGAAATTTTCAGGCCTATGACGCACGGTCCGGCGATCTCCTGTGGCAATGGCAGACCGGCGCCGGGGCAGATGCGCCCGCGATCACCTATCAAATCGATGGCCAACAATATGTCGCCATTGCCGCGGGTGGAGTGGCCATACAAACCACATCGGCCAACAGCGACATGATCTGGGCGTTTTCGCTGAATGGATCGCCGGGCGGCCGTCTGCAGCCGTTTGATCCACCGCCCCCGCCACAAACCGTTGTGGCGTTTGATGGCGCGGTCGAAGCGGCGGACGCGATCAAGCTGGTGGATTATGCCTTTGCACCGCAGCGGATCAGGGTTGAGGCGGGACATGCGGTGACATTCACCAACACCGGAACCGAAACGCATAATGCGTCGTCGTCCGATTCCGGCGGCTGGGACACGGGCATGCTGGCAACCGGGCAATCGGCTTCAGTGACGTTCAATCGTCCGGGCACGTATAATTTCAACTGCTCGCCGCATCCATCCATGATCGGTCAGATCATTGTCACCGGCGAAGCGACTGCGTCGGCGCCTGCGGTGGTGGTGCGGCGCAACGGACCCTCTCCTGCTGCAATTCACGCCCACTAAAAGGCCTGATCTGAGCGACGAGTCCCATGTGAAATGCGACTTACACCCTTGTAGGCCCGGGTGGTCGCGTGGTTACCTGTGAAAGCTAACCGGGAGGAAGCGATGCCAGACACAAAATGGCATATTCGAGCGCTCGAATGCTCCAACTGCAACTGTTCCTACGGCTGCCCCTGCCAGTTCAGCGGCCTGCCGACGCACGGAGACTGCCGGGCAGTCGTGGCTTTTCAGATTAAGACCGGTCAACACGGCACGACGAAGCTTGACGGATTGAAAGTGGCGGGAATGTTCTCCTGGCCGGGACCGATCCACGAAGGTCATGGCGAGGCGGCACTCATCATCGACAGCCGCGCAACGGCAGCGCAGCGCGAGTCGCTATTGCGCATTTTGTCGGGCCAGGACACCGAACCCGGCGCAACCATTTTCAATGTTTTCGCCTCGACTCTGGAAAAGGTGCATCCGCCGGTATTTTCCGACATCGAGTTCGAAATCGACATTGAACGCCGCCGCGCACGCCTGCGGGTACCCGGACATGCCGAATCGCGCATTGAGCCAATTCTCAATCCGGTGACAAAAGCCGAGTCCCGTGTCCGCATCGATAATCCGAATGGTTTTGAATTCCGCCTCGCCGAAGTTGCACGCGGCTGGTCCA
>JAGWSK010000186.1 GCA_028869355.1 Alphaproteobacteria bacterium
AAGCAATTGCAGGGACAAAATCCTCAGTCGCAGGGTGGCGCGCCGGTGCTGAACAAGGCGCAGCAGGATCAGATCGATAAATTCCGGCGCGATCTGGTCGGTGCGCGTTCATCCCTGCGGCAGGTGCAGGCAAATCTGCGCCAGAATGTCGAACGGTTGGGTACCGTGCTGGCGTTCATCAATATTGCATTGGTGCCCATCCTGATCGGCGCTGCAGCGATTGCCCTTTCAATGCTCCGCAGGCGCCGGCGCATGCGGGCAAGGGGAATGTGACATGGCAGACGCGGCTGTAATCAATCGGGATCCGAAGCGGCGGCAGTTGAACATTCTTCTCGGCGCCGCCGGAGTGGCAATCGTGCTTGCGGCGGCGGCGGTGTTTCAGCAATCGCTGTCCACATCACCGCAATTCCAGGCGCGCCCATTCTTTCCCGGGCTGACCGACCGTCTCACGCAAGTGGGCGAAATCGCCATCACCACAAAATCGGGGGCCTTTCACGTCCGGCTGCAGCAGGGCAAATGGATCATCCCGGAACGGGCAGGATTTCCGGCCGATCCTTCGCAGGTGCGCTCCACCGCGCTGGGACTTGCCGACCTGACGATTCTTGAGCCCAAAACCAGCCGTCCCGATTTGCTGAGCTATGTCGGACTGATCGCTCCGGACAAGGGCGGTGACGCAACCGACGTCAAACTCACCGACAGTACTGGCAAGCCGATGGGCGAGTTGCTCACCGGCCACACAGAAGGCGCGGCCGATGAATTGGGGCGCAATACGATCTATGTCCGGCACCCCGATGAGAATCAGTCGTGGCTCGCACGTGGTAGCCTGACGTTGAAATCCAATGTCACGGATTGGCTTGACCGCAGTGTGCTGAACATCGACCGCGACCGCATCAAGGGCGCAAGTGTGATGCCGGCAAAAGGACCGGCCTATAATCTTTCGCGCGATTCGAAGGACCAGCCGGACTTCAAGCTGCTGGACATGCCCACCGGCCGGGCGCTGTCCTTTGACGGATCACCGGACGGGGTTGCCGGCGCAATCGCCAGCTTCACGTTTGACGACGTCGCCAAAGAGGATCAATTCAATTTCGCGAAGGCGCCGCAGTCTGCCACGCATACCTTTGATGGGTTGGACATCGTCGTGCAGATCGCAACCAAGGGTACAGACCACTGGGCGCGGATAACCGCCGCGGCGATCGATCCGAAAGTCCAGGCGGAGGTCGACAAGCTCAACGCGACTCTCGACGGATGGGCGTTCAAACTTCCGGACGACAAGGTCAATCAGCTCATCGCCGACCGTGAAACGCTGTTGAAGCCGGTCGACACGGACAACCCCGCCACGACGGACAAACCCGCGACGACAGAAAAACCCGCAACGACGGTAAAAAAGCAAACTGGAGCCTCAGGCCGCAACCGGCTTTGATTGCGCCGTGTTGAACCCGCGCGCAGGGGTAGCCACGGCGTCTGGACGCCAAGTGCCGGTTTTCTTATCCTCTCGGTGACATCGCCCGTTGCCGGGCCGCGCAGGGAGGACAATCATGAATCGCACATCCAGCATTCTGATCATGGCCGGCGCGGCGCTTGCGCTGATCGGCGGCGCATACGGCGCACAGCAGGCCGCCAAACCGCCGGCACTGACATTTTCGGGACCGGTGCCGTCCCAGTTCCTGATCGATCCCCAGAGCGGATCGAAATTCGGCGTCCATGACCACATGACCATTTCGGCAGAAGTTGCCGAAAAGCTGGCGCATTCCTGCGAGGATTTTGCCCGCCAGCACAATGCGACGGCGACCGTTGTCATCCTCGATACGGCGGGACGAATCATCCACGAGCACCGCATGGATGGTCAGAGCTATCTCAACCAGAAAGCAGCCGAAGAGAAGGCGCGGACCGCGCTGCTGACCCGCGAGCCCTCGCGGATCATCACGGCGCGTTCCTATGAAGATTTGTCGACCCAGATGCGCATGACACAATTCGGTTTGAACCCGCAGCAGGGCGGGTATCCGATCATCGTCAATGATCAGATCATCGGCGCTCTCGGCGTCGGCGGCGGCGCAGGCGGCGAAGAACTGTGCGCCCGCCACGCTCTGGAGGAGGTGATCGGTCCTCTACCCCCGATCACGCCGGCACCGCCGGGAGCTCGCGACCAGTACAACGGCGCCTTTGCACCTGCACGTCCCGGGACCAACGCCCCCGGACAGCAGGGCGGATAGTGCTTGGAGCGCCTTGTGATCAAAGTTGCTCAAAGCGTTCCCCTCACCCAGCGCCGCCAGCGCGCGCTTACTTCGTAAGCGCGGGCGGCGCGTCCCTCTCCCTCAAGGGGAGAGGCGAATTTCGAGGCGAATTCACATGATGCACGCAAGGCTGACATTCACCCCGGTGGCGGTTGTGAGTTTTTTGGCATGTGCAGCGGGCTTCGCCTTCGCGGCGCAGGCGCCTGGCGGCGGGGCACCCGGATTCGTGCTGACCTCGACCAGTTTCGAAGATGGTGGATTTGCGCCAAACCGGCTGGCCTACACGAATACCCCGCAGACGCCCGACTGTTCCGGCCAAAACATTTCGCCGCAACTGTCATGGGCCAATCCGGCGCCGGGAGTAAAAAGCTATGTACTGACGATGTACGAAGCCGAAGGCGGTCCGGCGCACACCGATCTGGTGGTCTATGGAATTCCCCCGAACGTCACTTCGTTTGCCGAGGGCGAACTCGGCCGCGGTTCGCCGAAATTCGTCGAAGGAAAGGGCTTTCGCACGATGGGTACCTGGCGTGGCATGTGCCCGCCGGCCAATGCCGGTACATCGATCCACCATTACATTTTCCGCATCCGCGGGACTGATCTCGATCCGGCCGAATTGCCTCCGGGGCTGAGTTCCGAAGAGCTCGATCTGCAATTGAGGGGGCACACGAAGGGTCAGGCGATTCTGGTCGCAAAATACCAACGGCCGCAGCAGCCGGTTCCTTAATCGTCCGGGAATTGCTAATCTCGGCTGTCGCAACCAACCCGGGGAGGGGGTCATGCGCCTGCCGAAAAATCTGACGCGTTCACGCAATCTGTGGATCGGCGGCGGCTTCGCTGCAGTTCTGCTCGCGCTCGCCGCGGGCGAGGCGGTTCTCGACAGGACCGCGGCGGCACAGGCGCAAGGTGCGGTGATGGCGCCCCGCTTTGAGGTCGATCCGCTGTGGCCAAAGCCGCTTCCCAATCACTGGGTTCTCGGCATGGCAATCGGTGTCTGGGTGGATACGGACGATCATGTCTGGATCATCCATCGCAGTTCGGCGACGCTGGCCAACAATGAGAAGCCGCTGGAATTGGGCACTGGAGAATGTTGCGCCGGTGCACCGCCGGTGCTGGAGTTCGATCAGGCGGGCAATCTGCTGCGGCACTGGGGCGGACCGGGCCAAGGCTATGAATGGCCGGATTCAAATCACGGCATCTTCATCGATTACAAAGGCAATGTCTGGATCGGCGGCAACGGCCCGCCGGATTCGCAGATTTTGAAATTCACCAAGGACGGAAAATTCCTGCTGCAGGTGGGCCATAAAGGGGCACGCCGGGTCGAAAATGCGGCGGCTGGAGTAGGCGAGGGTCAGGTCGCGGGCTACCGTGGCGGCAGCAATGACCCGGTCAGTTTCGGCCGTGCGGCCAAAATCTGGGTCGATCAGCAGGCCAATGAAGCCTATGTGGCGGACGGTTATCTGAACAAGCGCGTCGCCGTCCTCGATGCCGATACCGGGCAGATGAAGCGCTGGTGGGGTGCGTACGGCAACCGGCCGGATGACACGCCAATGCCTGCCTATGATCCATCGGCGCCACCGACGCAGCAATTCCATAATCCGGTGCACTGCGCCGACATGTCGGTCGATCGTATCATCTACGTTTGCGATCGCGTCGGCGACCGTTTGCAGTTGTTCACCCCGGAAGGCAAATTCATCAAGGAAGCGTTTTTCGAAACCAATACGAAGAATGCCGGATCGGTGTGGGATATCGCGTTTTCCAAGGATCCGCAGCAGCGCTTCATTTTCATGGCCGATGGCGTGAATGAGCGGGTCAAGATCATCGACCGTCAGTCGCTGAAGGAATTGACTTCATTCGGCGATGGCGGACGGGGGCCGGGCGAGTTCTATGGCGTGCACAGCATTGCCATCGATTCGAAGGGCAATCTGTACACGACGGAAACCTACGAAGGTAAGCGTGTTCAGCGCTTCCTGTACAAGGGCATGGCGCCGGTAACGACCCTGCGCCAGGGTGTCGTCTGGCCGACCGGACGGTAACAGCATCGTGGCCTTGCGCAGTATCTTGCGCGCAAGCGCGTGGCTGGAGTGGCTTGCGGCTAATGTTGCGCAGAAGGCTCCCCTCACCCAGCAGCGCCAGCGCGCGTTTGCTGCGCAAACGCGGGCGCTGCGTCCGCTCCGGCTGCAAATCGCCTTCGGCGATCTGCGACGCCTCCGACCCTCAAGGGGAGAGGCGAATTGGTCGCAGCGCACATTGGTGGTTCGTGCGCTGCTGATTGCCGCGCTGCTGTTGCCGATTGCTCCCGCCGCCGCGCACGACATTCCGAACGACGTGACGGTCCAGGCGTTCGTCAAACCGGAAGGTCACGTGCTGCACATATTGATGCGGCTGCCGCTGAAGGCGGTGACCGACATCGAATTCCCGCACCGGGAACGCGACTTTGTCGATCTCGCCAAGGTCGATCGTTCGTTGCGGGATGCCGCAACGATCGCACTCTCGAACAATATGGACATATTCGAGGGCGACCGGCTTGTGCTCAATCCGCGGATCGTCTCCGCGCGCATGTCACTGGATTCCGACCGGTCTTTCGGGAGCTATGATGCTGCACTCGCGCATGTCACCGGCCCGCCACTGCCGCCGCAAACCAATATCTATTGGGAACAGGGCATTCTCGATGTTCTGTTCGACTATCCGATCGATTCGGATCATTCCCTGTTTTCGATTCACGCCGCGTTCGACCGATTTGCACAGCATGAGATAACGGCTCTGCGATTCCTCCCGCCGGGTGGAGCGGTACGGGCCTTCGAACTTCTGGGGGATGCCGGGCTGGTCCGGCTGGACCCGCGCTGGAGTCAGGCGGCAGCGCGTTTCGTCCAGTTCGGATTTTTCCACATTCTCGACGGCACGGACCATCTGCTGTTTCTGCTTTGCCTCGTGATTCCGTTCCGGCGCATTCGCACCCTGATCCCGATCGTCACCTCATTCACAGTCGCCCACTCCATAACGTTGATCGGGTCGGCCTATAATTATGCCCCCGACGCGCAGTGGTTTCCGCCGCTGATCGAGACGCTGATTGCGACCTCCATCTTCTATATGGCGCTGGAAAATATCGTCGTGGAGCGGCCGAAGCGGCGATGGATCATTACTTTCATGTTTGGACTGGTGCACGGCTTTGGCTTCTCCTTCGGCCTCAAACAGACGCTGCAATTTGCCGGATCTCATCTTTTGACCTCGCTGTTGTCGTTCAATGTGGGTGTCGA
>JAGWSK010000187.1 GCA_028869355.1 Alphaproteobacteria bacterium
ATGTCCTGCTGACCGGCGATCTCTATCACTATCCGGAAGAGATCACGTCGAAGAAGATTCCGTCTTTCGACTCCAACAGGGAGCAGACCGCCAAAAGCCGCGCGATGATCGAAGAATTCGTGAAACAGAATCACGCGCAGCTCTGGATCCAGCACGATTACACTGCCGGGATTAAGCGGAAGATCGCTCCCCAGTTTTACGATTGAGCCGATAAATCATCGTCCGGCTTGCCGGCAGCGCGAAGGTCAGCGCTTGACTCCGCGACCGTTCCCGCACAGACTGGAACAAAACACGAACAAATAAGTTCCAGACCTATGGAAAACCGGCATGAATTGGCGGCGGCCCTGCACCGGCGCCTCGCTCGAACTGTCCCTTTGGCGGAGTCTCAAATCCGCCCTCTGGGCCATGCCGCAGCGGATGCCTGCCTGAATGGCGGATTGCCATGCGGTGCATTGCATGAAGTTTTTCCCGACGCGGCAGGCGATGCACCCGCAGCCACCGGGTTCACGCTGGCTCTGGCGGCCTGCGTTGCGCGCAAAAACTGGCTGCTCTGGGTTCAGCAGGATTTTACGCACCTGGAATGGGGCGGCATTTTTGCCTCCGGCCTCTCAGCTTTTGGTCTCGACCCGTCGCGCTTCCTGATTGTGAGAGCGCCCAACACAGCGGCGGTTTTGCGCGCCGGTGCGGAAGCACTGAGTTGCACTGGTCTTGGCGCGGTGGTGATCGAATCCTGGGCCGGAGCGCAGATTTTCGATCTGGTTGCCAGCCGCCGGCTGACGCTGTCGGCGGCAAAACACGGTGTCACTTTGTTTGCCCTGCGCCATGCCGCCCGCCCCGCTCCAAGCACGGCTGAAACCCGCTGGCTGGTGCGTGCCGCGGCGCTGCCCGTAGACCACGATTGGGGATGCACCCGGTTTGACGCCGAACTCATACGCAACCGGCATGGCGCGACCGGACGATGGATCATGGAATGGGATGGCGATGGAAACTTCCACCAGACCGGGGCGGCGCATTCTGGCGCTGTATCTGCCGCGGCTCTCCACCGACCGCTTGCAGCGGAGACAGAAGGCCTGCGGCGCGCAAGCTGAGCAGCCGCTGGTCGTTGCCGACAAGATCGCCAATGCCTTGCGGCTTGTCGCGGTCGACCTTGCCGCCGCGCGGCTCGGGTTGAAGCCCGGCATGGCGCTGGCGGACGCGCGCGCTCGCATTCCTAATCTCACCGTCGCCTATGCCGATCCGGCCGCCGATTTCAAACTGCTGGAAGACATTGCCGATGCCTGCGAACGCTACACGCCGCTGGTGGCGCTCGATTCACCGCAAGCGTTGTTTCTCGACGTCACGGGAGTGACGCATCTCTTTGGCGGCGAACCGGGGATGATGGAAACTGTCCGTCATCGTCTGGCACGCCAAGATTTCAGCGTCCGCGCCGCGCTGGCGGGGAACGCCGATGCGGCGCGTGCGCTGGCGCGCTTTGGTCCCCGCGAAGGCGCAATTGTGCTCCCGGGTGAGGAAGCCGAGGGCGTTGCCGCTTTGCCGGTGGATGCACTCGGCGTTGATGACGCCATCACTCACGCGCTGAAGCGCGCCGGATTGAAGACCATCGGACAAGTCACGGACCGCGGGCGTGGTGAATTGCGCGCCCGCTTTGGCAGCGAATTCATCTTCACGCTGGATTGCCTGACTGGCCGCGCCGAACGGCCGATCAAACCACGGGCATTTTTACCCGATGTCATGGCTGAACAGGGTTTTGCCGATCCGGTGGTCAGCGAAGGTGCCATTGCTGAGGCCCTTCAGCGGCTCGCCGGCAATCTCGGCGATTGTCTGGAACGCCGTGGCGAGGGCGCACGCCGCTTCGAGGCCAGCTTTTTCCGCGCCGATGGACAGGTGCGGCGCATCGTGATCGAGACGGGCGAAGCCACCCGCGATGCCGCCATTGTACAACTCCTGTTCCGGGAAAAACTCGACAGCCTTGCCGATCCACTCGATCCCGGCTTCGGCTTCGACCTGATCCGTCTTTCGGCAAATATTTTGCAGCCCGTGCAAAACGAAAGCGGCGCTTTCGAAACAAAAAACCAAGACCGTGAAATCCGTCAGCTTGCGGATCGTCTGGCGGCACGCTTCGGGCCCACGCGCGTGGTGGTCTATTGGCCGCGAGCTACGCATATTCCCGAAGCCGAAGCGACACCCACGCCGGCGCAGGCAGCCTGGGATGCAAAGCCTGCCTGGCCGGAAAAAGCGCAAGAAGATGACGGCCCGCACCGGCCATTGCGCCTGTTTCAGCGTCCCGAACCGATCGAGGCGATTGCGGAAATTCCGGATGGGCCGCCATTGCGTTTCCGCTGGCGCAGCGTGTTGCATCATGTGGTCAAGGCGGACGGGCCGGAGCGCATCGCGCCGGAATGGTGGCGCGGCTGCGAAGATGCAAGCCGCGACTATTACCGGGTGCAGGATTCATCCGGACGGCGATTCTGGATTTACCGTGCCGGGATTTACGGCCGCGAGACCGCCCATTCGCAGTGGTTCATGCATGGATGTTTTGCATGACATCCGGATATGCTGAACTCGCAGTCACAAGTAATTTCTCGTTCCTGCGCGGCGCCTCGCATCCGCATGAGCTGATCGAAACGGCGGTGAATTACGGCCTCACCGCAATCGGGATTGCCGACCGGAATTCGCTGGCCGGTGTGGTGCGCGCCCATGATGCGCTGAACCAGATGCAGCGCGAGCGCAAGACCGGGTTGACGCGTCTTCTGGTCGGCACGCGGCTGGTGTTTGCCGACGGCACGCCGGATATCCTCGCCTATCCGGTGGACCGCGCCGCTTATGGCCGCCTTTCGCGCCTGATCAC
>JAGWSK010000001.1 GCA_028869355.1 Alphaproteobacteria bacterium
CAAATCTCCGGCCATCAGGAAAAACGCATAAGAAAATCCCATGTTCTCCGCTGCGCGTACCGCGCAATTCCAGTTCTCGACCCGGCCAAGATTGGTGGAGTTGCGGCTCAGAATGACCGGCGCGCCATTGGCATCCTCGCCGGGCAGGGAGGCTGTGCTGCCGTCATCAGACGCGTTGTCGGAGATGAGCCATGCATAGACGTCCGGAGAAAGCCCCGACCCGGCGGCTGATTCCACGGTTTCAGACAGCAATGTGCCTGCGTTGCGGCAGGGGACCAAAATCGCAATTCGGCCGGCGTTCATGGCAATCGGCTCAGGCGCAACCCGATTTCGACCGAATTCCGGCAGTGCTGATACTCCTCAGGCGTACCGCAGAAGATCGCATCGTTGCGGGCAATCACCCCGTACCGGATATCGAGACCGCGCGCGACCAGGCCGTTGTACAGGGGTGCAACAAAGCGCTCTTGCCGCTCGGCTTCGCTCTTTGGCGGCAATGGGTGTTCATAAGCCCATCGGAAGTCGGACGCGCGCGCGAACTGATAAATGCCGGTACAGCATAGATTCGAGATCGGCAGCTTTTCCGCGGTTTCAGAAACCGAAAAAGGTCTGGACGGGTCTGGCGCAACGAATGACCAGTTCCGGCCCTCGCCACGAAACACCTCAATGAAACCGTCGCATTTCAGGGAAGGCAACGAATAGTCAGGCCGGAATGTGTCGATATTGAAGATTGTCAGACTCTCGTCTTCCCCAATGGCCGATGCGTCGAGGCCAAGCAAAACTGTCTCCGCCTGACCAGAGGTGTCCCGCTCGACCCGCACGATTATTGGATCAAAGATGCCCACCATTGCGCACCTTGTCCGCACAAACTCCAGCTCGTGGGCACGAACGACGAACAGAAAACGGTGAACGTCAAAGTATGCGGCAAAGCTGCGAACGGCGTGATCGAAAACAGGCCGGCCATGCAAAATCAGTTGGGATTTCGGCACGGAATATCCGGCTTCGTGAAATCTTCGGCTGCGGCCGGCCATTGGAATGACGAAGATCACCGGGTCTGGCCAAAAAAACGCTGGTAAACCCGCAATGCGTTGGCGAAAAGGGCCCATTGCCGCTCCGGGCTGTCGCCATGCAGCGTCAGCATCGAAAGGAACAGCAATACGGATATCGCAGCAGCGGTCTGGAGTATTCTCGTGTCGTCCTTGCACACGATCTCCAGAAACAGACGCTCAATCTCGCGTTGATATTGTGCCTCTGCGACCTCGAACGATAGTCCACGCGGCCCATCACGGGACAATGTGAAGTAGCCGGCGATGATGAAGTCATAACCGCCGCAGATCGAATGATGAAACTTGCCCAAATCATAGCGCGTATCGCCGTGGATGGCAGGCATGTCCGGCAGGATGTAGCCGCGCGGATCAATCAGCTTCACGGCGCTGCGCCGGAAGTCGAACAGGATATTGCTCAGGCAAAAATCGCCGTGCAGAATCCCATATTCATCGCCCCTGGCGGGTCCGATGAGCGCCGCCATTTGTGAAATCATGTCGGAAGGAGAGGGCATCGGGCTGCCATTGAATCGCCACTCATCCGCGGGTGAAAAGCCGTGGGTAAAGGCAAATTGCGCAAACCGGCTCTGTGTTTTGGCGTCGTAGAGATTTTCAAACCATGCCGAATCGATGACCGGCGGCTTGTGGTTGCGGAACATCGCCAGCAATCCGGCGCAGGCCGACAATACGCGCCGCCATGTTGAAGCAGGAAGCGCTCCGAAGACATAGAGATCGCTCAGTGGACATAGATACTCATAGGCCAGACGATAGCCCCCGGGTTCTCCCTCCACCCGCCCGAGATAGGCGGGAACATAGGGTTTGAAGCATACCGGCAGCACTTCGAACCAGGACGCTTCCGCGTGCATCTTCCAGCTCTGTGCGCTCGTCTTCCATACGATATCGCTTTCGATCCTGAGCGAGTTGAATTCCCGCTGCGTCGTCAGTCTGCGCCGCGATTCGTAGTAGGTGTTGAGATGTCCGAAATCCAGCCATTCTCCGGCGCCGCAAAAGGCGCCGAAAGCACGTGTTTCCGCGGCATAATGGTTGAGTGCGAGAAGAAAGTCGGTGCCGGCCCGCGCCAGGCTTTTCAGCAGCGCAAGACTACTCGAGAAACTGAACAGCCCGCTGATAATGGGGCAATTCGGCCCGCCAGCTTCACCCGAGGGCGCAATCCGGAAGGGACATTCGGCGACAACAACGCCCCAGGGATAAGCGTGCTCCTTCTGGTGGACGGAAACGCCGTCCGGCGCGAATTCCTGCAGGCCGAGAAACAGCGTGTCACCGTGGAGAACAAACACCGGCTCATCGCACTCCATGCTCTGAATCACCGCCAGCATCAGTGATTCTGTCAGGGCGAGCCCATCCGGAATTGTGATGGTTGTGATCCCCAGCGTGTCGAGCAGGCGGCGATCATAGTCTGGCACCCGGAATGATTCCGGAATGCTCAGGAATATCCTGTCCGCAAGGCCGCCGAGCAGGTGTGCCTGGAATTTGAACAATCGGGCATTGCCAACCGGCAGGAACGCGGGGGGCAATTGCCCGAGTTCGGCCGACATCTCCGCATTTATGTATGCCGCCGAGGTTATGATGCCGATGCTCATCCGCGTTTTTCCCGTTCGAGCATTTCTGCGATTTCGTCGCAGCCAAGCGAACGGAATTCCGACGGCCGGATCGCCCGGTCATCGACGTAAAATCCTCCAGAACCGCACCAGGGCTTGCCAACATGGATTTCATCGAACGGCACATCGTGGCGCTTCAGCCATTCAACGATGATGGGAAGGGTTTCCGCGTTGATACGCCCCATTGAATTCTGGAACGTGCGCATGTTTCGCGATGTGATGATGGCGATGCGAAATCCCCGGCGCGCATAGGTTCGGACCTGCTCGACGATTTCGGTTCGCGGCAGGGCATCCTCGTATCGTCTTGCGCTGCCTTCGATGGTCAGCGTCCCGTCGAGATCAATCACAAGAGTTGGCTGGGCCTCGCGCCCCCCGCTCATGGCCGGTCTTCCGGCACAAATCGTGCCGGTGTGCGTCGGCCGCGGAAACGCTCGCGCGCAAGGACGGTTATGAAGGCAAGCAGGATACCCGCCACGACGCCCAATGCGATGAAAAGCAAACGCTGTGGAAAAACCCGTTCACGGATGTCGGG
Source organism: Alphaproteobacteria bacterium (assembly GCA_028869355.1). Classification (GTDB taxonomy): domain Bacteria; phylum Pseudomonadota; class Alphaproteobacteria; order Micropepsales; family Micropepsaceae; genus CAIYRG01. The sequence continues at coordinate 3,192 of JAGWSK010000001.1, forward strand.
CACGGTCGGTGGATCGATGATTCGAAAGGCGAAATCCTTTTGGCCCTGGGCGAAAATATATTGCTGTAGCTGGCGCTCGTAATTGGATGCAAGC
>JAGWSK010000188.1 GCA_028869355.1 Alphaproteobacteria bacterium
ATCATTTCCCATCCCGACGCCGGCAAAACGACTTTGACTGAGCAGTTGCTGCTGCTCGGCGGAGCCATTCGGCTGGCCGGACAGGTGAAGGCGCGCGGAGAGGCCAGGCGCGCCCGGTCCGACTGGATGAAGATCGAGCAGGAACGCGGAATTTCCGTAACCACCGCCGTCATGACGTTTGAGTATGACGGCGCCGTATTCAATCTGCTCGACACGCCCGGTCACGAAGATTTTTCCGAAGATACCTACCGCACGCTGACGGCGGCGGATTCGGCGGTCATGGTGATCGACGCGGCAAAAGGCATTGAGAGCCAGACGCGGAAATTGTTTGAAGTCTGCCGGCTGCGCGACATTCCGATCATGACTTTCATCAACAAGCTGGACCGCGAATCGCGCGATCCTTACGAATTGCTCGATGAAATTTCCGACCAGTTGCAACTCGAATGCGCGCCGCTGAATTGGCCGGCCGAATCGGGATTGAACTTCCGCGGTGTGTTTGACCTTGAGCGCGATGAGTTCGTCAAATTCGCGTCTGGCGAACCGCGTGAACGCGATCTGTCATTCCTGCCCGGCGAGATTCGCCAGAAGCTCGCGGAAGATGTCGAACTCATCAAGCATGCTTCATCGTCTTTCGACCTGAACACCTATCGCGAAGGTCATATGACGCCGGTGTTCTTTGGTGCGGCGCTGAAGAACTTCGGAGTCAGGAATCTGCTTGGCGCATTGGCTCGTTTTGCCCCCCCGCCGAGGGGTCAGAGCGCCGCGACCCGCGAGGTCGAGCCGGCCGAGGAAAACGTCACCGGCTTCGTCTTCAAGGTGCAGGCCAATATGGACCCCAATCACCGCGATCGCGTGGCGTTCCTGCGTTTGTGTTCCGGGCGGTTTTCACGCGGCATGAAGCTGAAGCAATCCGGCACGGGCAAAACCATCGGAGTGCACAATCCGATTCTGTTTTTCGCCCAGGAACGTGAAGTGGTGGACGAAGCCTGGCCGGGCGACATTATCGGAATTCCGAATCACGGCGTGCTCAGGGTCGGTGACACGCTTTCTGAAAATGAAACGCTCGTGTTCACCGGTATTCCGAATTTCGCACCGGAAATTTTGCGGCGCGTCCGGCTGTTCGATGCCATGAAGTCGAAGCACCTGACCCGCGCGCTCGAAAGCCTCGCCGAGGAGGGCGTGACTCAGGTGTTCAAGCCGCTGATCGGATCGCAGTGGACGGTCGGCGTGGTGGGCCAATTGCAGCTCGACGTTTTGAAAAGCCGGTTGCAGGCGGAATACGGACTCGATGTCGATCTTGAGAATTCCCCCTACGAGACCGCGCGCTGGATCGCCGGAGCACCCCAGGATGTCGAGAATTTCCGCGATTCCAATCGTGGGCAGATGGCGGAAGATCGCGACGGCGCGCCGATATTCCTCGCCAAGAGCAACTGGGAACTCGGCTATGTCGGCGGCAAGTTTCCGAAGATACGGTTTCTCAAAACCCGCGAGCGCAGCCACGCGGCGGAATAGCCAATTTGAATCGCCCGTGGAGTGTAGCTATAATTTTGTAACTACGGAGCGGCTTGAAATTGCGCTGGACCTGGGATGCCAGCAAAAATCGAATCAATCGCCGGAGGCATGGCATCAGCTTTGAGACTGCCCAGCGCGTATTCGAGGACCCACTGCACCTTTCGGTGATAAATCCGTTTCCTGATGAAGAGCGTTGGCAGACCGTGGGAGTGGTGGGCGGTGTTACCCTCCTCGTGATCCACACATCGCCCCGTGAGGAAAATGACGACACGACAGGCCGGATCATCAGCGCGCGAAAGGCAACCCGCAATGAGAGAAAAGCGTATGAAGAGTACGTCGGCTAGGCCATTGAGCCGGAAACAGCAATCAGAATTGAAGCGGGTCAGCCGAATGGCGGACGAGGATATCGATCGCGCCGATATTCCGGAGGTCACAGACTGGTCGGGCGCCAGGCGCGGCGCCTTCTTTCGCCCGGTGAAAGAGCAACTGACATTGCGCATAGATGCCGATGTGCTGGCCTGGTTCCGGAGCCGGTCAGCACATGGACGCGGATATCAGACCGCCATCAATGAGGCGCTTCGCCAGTATGTCAGGCGGCACGCAACACGGCGGAAGGCGAGTTAACCGGATGACGTCAAAGCGCTTCCGGCCCGACTTTGCTCCAAAATTCGAATATGTCTGCAGCCAAAGATTGCCCCCCCATAGAACCGCTACTCCGCGTCCAACACGACCCAGTCGTTGGGGTAGAAGCCGTTGAAACCGGTGCGCAGCGCAATCGAATAGGCGCCGATATTTTCGAAAACGATATAGTCGTCCTGCTGCAAGGTCCTGGGCAGCAGCAGTGGACGCGGCAATACGTCCAGGGTATCGCAGGTCGGACCGAACACCTTGAATGGTTTGAGTTCGCCGCGGCGTTCACGCACGCGCCCATGCGGGCCGAAACTGTACACGCGCCGCGGGTAGTCCGCCGTCCATGCGGGTACGGACAATTCATCAAAGCTGCCGTAAACCCCGTCGTTCAGAAAAATCTGGTCGTCCCGGCGCAAAATCACCCGCGCAATCAATGACACGCCCTCTGCAGACAGCGCACGTCCCGGTTCGCAGAAAACATCCGCGCCGGGCTGCAGCGGAAATCCCGCCACCGCTTCGCGCACGGTGTCGAAATACCAGTGGAATGGCGGAACATCATTGCCGAGATAGGGCCCGGGAAAGCCGCCGCCGACATCGAGTGCAGTGACCATCAGCCCTGCCGCGTCCACGGCGCGCCGGGCAAGCTCCACCGCCTGCGCATAGGTGAACGGGCTCAGGCATTGCGAACCGACATGGAATGTCAGTGCGGGTCTCGCGCCTGCATTTGCAATTCGCTTCAACAAGCGGCCGGCGTTGGACGGAGTGGTGCCGAACTTGCTCGACAATTCGAGCATGGCGCCGCCAAGGGGCGTGGCAACACGGACGAA
>JAGWSK010000189.1 GCA_028869355.1 Alphaproteobacteria bacterium
CGTGTTTCGAATGCCTGTCCATTGGATGAGTCCGAGTCCCAGAATAGGCGGGGGGTCGTGTGGTTAGAGTTAAAACCGGTGGAAATTGTGGCTGTGAGGGGCGGCTGCCCCCTTCGTCGCGCTACGCGCGCCACCTCCCCCGTAAACGGGGGAGGAAAAATTCGCGCTGTTCGCTTGCTCAGCCGATGCGGCTGGATCGGGGCTACTTCGCCGGGGTTGCGGCGGCTTCCTCGGCTACGGGCTCCGGAATTGCGCCCTCGTCCAATCCGCGCTGGCGCTCGGCAATGCGCGCGGCCTTGCCGCGCCGGCCGCGAAGATAATACAGCTTCGCCCGGCGGACCTTGCCCCGGCGCACCACCTCTACCGAATCCACCAGCGGACTGTAGATCGGAAAGACGCGCTCCACGCCCTCGCCATAGGAAATCTTGCGAACCGTGAAGCTTTCGTTCAGCCCGGCTCCGGAACGGCCAATGCAAACACCCTCAAACGCCTGCAGGCGCTCGCGCGTCTTGGTCTGCTTGCTCTTTTCGTCATAGGCGACATCCACCACCTTGACGTTAACCTTTAGCGTATCGCCGGGACGGAACGGAGGCAGCTTCCTGCCGCCGCGGACTGCGTTCATCTGTTCGCGTTCAAGCGTCTGAATCAGGTTCATGTTCTCCTCCCGTCCGGCGGGATGTCGTGTGCGAGCCGGGCCTTCTAGCGGAACGGCGCCGGTTTTCATAGAGGGTCCAAAGATCCGGACGGCGTTGCTGCGTCAGCAATTCGGCCTCCTGCCGCCTCCAGGCGGCAATTTCGGCGTGATTTCCGCTGGCAAGCACCGCAGGGATTTCTTTACCCTCGAACACTCGCGGCCTTGTGTAGTGTGGGTACTCCAATAACCCGTGCTCGAAACTCTCTTCGCTTGCCGAGGCGGCGCTTCCCATGACGCCGGGCAGCAGGCGCACGCAGGCTTCCAGAAGAGCCATGGCCGGAATTTCACCCCCGGAAAGCACGAAATCCCCAATCGAGATTTCGTCCATTCCACGCCCGGAGATCACCCGCTCGTCAACGCCCTCGAACCGGCCGCAGACCAGGATCACGCCGGGGCCGGATGAGAATTCCCTAACCCGCTGCTGCGTCAGCGGCTTGCCCCGCGGGGACAGACAGATCAGCGGACGCCTGTCCCCCGGCTTGTGCACCGAATCGACGGCCGCAGCGAGAACATCGGCGCGCAACACCATGCCGGCGCCGCCGCCGGCAGGCGTATCATCCACGGCGCGATGGCGCCCGATGCCAAAATCGCGAATGTTGATCGTTTCCAGCGACCACAGCCGCTGCTGCAGCGCGGTACCGGGGAGCGATGCGGCCAGCGGACCCGGGAACAGTTCCGGAAACAGCGTGAGGACAGTTGTTGCCCATGTGGCGCTCACGAATTTTCACCCTCCGCGACTTCCGTCCACTGAACATCCACGACGACACGTCCGTTGGCGAGATCGACGACCGGAACATGGCTGTCGCTGAAAGGAATGAGTTCGGCCGTGCCATCCGCGGCAGTGATTTCCAGAATATCGCCGGCGCCGTAATTCAAGACCGCCGTGATGCGCCCCTTCCCGGTGCCGTTGACGTCCTCGGCGCGTAAACCAACGAGATCGGTGTGATAGTACTCGCCGGGTTCAGGATCGGGCAGGGCGGCGCGCGGTACATATAACCGGCAGCCCTTCAACTGTTCCGCTGCGCTGCGTGTAATCACACCATCCAGCCGCAGGATCAGTTCATCGGCGCGGTAATGGCGCAGCGCTGCAATCCTGAACTGCCGCCCATCAGCCGTGGTGAGCGGTCCATAGCCGCCCAGCGCCAGCGGATCGGCGGTGAAGCTTTTCACCCGGACTTCGCCGGCGATTCCATGCGCCGAGGTCACGGCACCGACCAGGACGGGTGGGCGCGTCAAGCCGCGGTCTGATCACCACCGCCCGCTTTGGCAGCCGCCGCAGCGCGCTCCTGCGCCTTCTTCTTCGGCTTCATCTTCTCCGGGTTATGGTGCGTTTGCGGTTTGACCAGACCGGCGTCGGCGAGAAAGCGGTGCACGCGGTCGGATGCGGTTGCGCCTTTGCCAAGCCAGGCTTTGGCCTTGTCGAGGTCCAGTCTGATGCGGTCCGCATGATCCTTCGGCAGCAGCGGATTGTAGAAGCCGATGCGCTCGATGAAGCGGCCATCGCGCGGACTGCGCGATTCGGCGATGACAATCTGATAATGCGGACGTTTCTTGGTACCGCCGCGCGCCAGTCTGATCTTCAATGACATGTCATTCCTTTCTTATTTCTTGGTGTCAAATCCCGGTGGCGGGATGGGCGGCATACCACCGCCCATTCCGGCCAACATTTGCGGATTGATTCCGCCGAATGCCTGCGTCAATCCGCGCCCACCTTTGCCGATCTTCTTCATCACGTCCGACATCTGGCGCTGCATCTTGATGATCTTGTTCACTTCGGAAACTTCGACACCGGCGCCTGCCGCGATGCGCTTGCGCCGCGAGCCATTGATGAGGCCGGGCTTGCTGCGTTCCTGACGCGTCATCGACGATATGATTGCTTCCTGCCGCTTGAGCAGTCTGTCATCAAGACCGGCGGCGGCGAGCTGATCTTTCATCCGGCCGACACCCGGCAGCATGCCGAGCAATCCCTGCATGCCCCCCATTTTGCGCATTTGTGAAAGCTGGTCGGCGAGATCGTTGAAATCGAGCTCGCCCTTTTTCATTTTCCTGGCGAGCTTCTCCGCCTTGCTGCGGTCAACGGTCTCGGCTGCCTTCTCCACCAGCGAAACGACGTCGCCGAGGTCGAGAATGCGCGAAGCGACGCGGTCGGGATAGAATGCCTCAAGCGCGTCGAGCTTTTCGCCGGTACCGAGGAATTTGATCGGCGCGCCGGTGACTTCGCGCATGGACAGCGCCGCACCGCCGCGCTGATCGCCGTCGGCACGCGTCAGGATGATGCCGGAAATCTGAACCCGCTCGTTGAAGGTTTTGGCGATGTTCACCGCGTCCTGGCCGGTCAGGCTGTCGGCCACCAGCAACGTCTCATGCGGCTGGGTGAGCTTCTTCACCTCGGCCACTTCGGCCATCAGCGCTTCGTCAATGTGCTGTCGCCCTGCAGTGTCGAGGATCACCACGTCATAGCCGCCGACGCGCGCGGCAGCGATCGCGCGTTTGGCGATGTCCACCGGCCGCTGTCCGGGAAGGATCGGCAGCGTCGGAGTCCTGGTCTGCTCGCCGAGAACTTTGAGCTGCTCCATGGCCGCCGGGCGGTTGACATCGAGCGAGGCCATCAGCACGCGCTTCTTGTCCCGCGTCTGCAGCAGGCTGGCGAGTTTGGCCGAAGTCGTTGTCTTGCCGGAGCCTTGCAGGCCGACCATCAGGATCGGCGCCGGCGGACTACCCAACGCGAGTCCCTGCGAATCCGTGCCCAGCGTCTCGACCAGCGTGTCGTAAACGATCTTGACGACCTGCTGGCCCGGCGTCACCGAGCGGATGACCGCTTCGCCAATCGCGCGCTCGCGGACTTTGGCGACGAAG
>JAGWSK010000190.1 GCA_028869355.1 Alphaproteobacteria bacterium
AAGAAGTCCGCACCGGTCAGCGCAATGACCCCGGCTGGTCGCAATTGGCCTGCGCAGTCCCGGCGCATCGCACGTACGATGCCCTGGCGACCGCCGGCCTGCCGCAGTAATGGCACGAAATCTTCCCGGTTCGTCCGCTCGCGCATTCGACGCGATTGCAGCCGATTTCGATCGCCGGTTCGGATCCTGGTTGAGCGTCGCCGCGCAACGCCGCGCAGTTCGCCGCGTGATTCGGGAAACTGTTCCTCCGGGCGCCAGCGTTCTGGAACTTGGCGGAGGCACGGGCGAAGATGCGCGCTGGCTCGTGAGCAACGGCTATGGCGTGCTCTTAACCGATCCTTCTCCGGCGATGATTGCAGTCGCGCGGGCGAAGCTCGCCGGTTTTCATGCAACGGTCGAGCAAATGGCGGGCGAAGAGCTTGACGATTTTGCCGGGCGTCACCTGAAGTGCAATCCAGCCTTCGATGTGATCTTTTCGAATTTCGCCGCACTGAATTGCATTTCCGACTTGACGCCCGTTGTTCGTGGAATGGCACGTTTCGTCAAACCCGGCGGATGCGCGATTTTGGTGTTGTTCGGAACATTCTCTCCCGGCGAAATCATCACAGAGTTCCTGCGCGGCCGACCGGGACAATCACTACGTCGGCTGTCACGAAAGCCGGTACCTGCACGCGTCGGCGGGCACCATTTCGCGGTCACTTACCACCGGGGCAGGTCGCTGCGCCGTGCAATGCAGCCATGGTTTCGATTGGTGCGGCGCGCCGGAATTGGCGTTTTCGTGCCGCCGAGCGCCGCCGAACCGTGGATTTCGAATCATCCGCGTCTCCTGAACGCGCTGGAAAGGATCGACCAGCTCGCAGCACGGCCATTGGCGGTTTGCGGCGATCATATTCTTTACTGCTTCAAACGCACTTCGGTCTCCGCGCCATGACCGGGAGCCTTGCGCAGTTCGCCGCCCAATATGCAGTCCACCGGGCGGCTGAGGGGCGCGGGCTCCGCGGCCAGGCTCTCCGATCGCTCCCATATCTCAGGTCAGGCCCACTGGCGCAGCAGTGGTCGGTTCGCGCGCGCAGTTTCGATTTCTTTCTCAGGCGGGTGGTCTCTGCGCGGCACAATCCACTCCATGTTCTCGACCTTGGCGCCGGGAATTGCTGGCTGTGTTTTCGCCTTGCTTGTCTTGGACATGCAGCTGTCGGGGTCGACATTCGTGGCGACGATGTCGATGGTCTTGGCGCCGCCGCAGATTTGCTAAGCGATGTCCCAAACCCGTTTCAGCGGGTAATCGCCTCGTTCGAAGAGCTGCCTTTCGCTGCGAAGTCGTTCGACGTCACTGTTTTCAATGCCTCGCTGCACTATGCACGCGACTTGTCCAGAGTGCTGCAGGAAGCGATGCGTGTGACGCGATCCGGCGGACTCATCGTCGTCATGGATTCGCCGTTCTACCGTCACCAGGATGACGGCGAGGCGATGATCCGCGAAAAGCGCGCGCTCGGCCAGACATGCTTCGGCCCGCGTGCAGCTATCCTGCTGAATCAGAAATTCATTGAATATCTCACCCGCGATCGCCTTTGCGATGCCTGGCCCGAATTGGCGTGGTTCCGGCACCGCGTCCGGTATCCACTTTGGTACGAGATGCGGGCCATTCGTGCGCGGCTGGCCCGCGGGCGCAGACCGTCCCGTTTCGATATCTGGACTGCGCAAGTGCCGTGATCGTTCTGGTCAATCCACGCGCCACCCGGCCACAAAATCGCCGTTTCCCGCTTTCGGTGATGGCGATCGGCGCAGCCTTACCGGCGACCGAGGAGTGGGAAATCGTCGACGGCAATCTCCCCGGCCTCGATGTCGAACAGCGCATTTCTTCGGTTGTAGATGCGCGCGCGGGTACGTCCGATCCTGTGCGCGCTATTGCGTTGACCGTGATGCCCGGACCTCAACTCGCCAACGCCGTTCCTTTGACGAAAGCACTGAAGTCGCGCCACGCGCAAATCCCAATTGTCTGGGGCGGCAATTTCGGCAGCCTGTATCCGGAACCGGTGATCGATTCCGGCTATGTTGACTGGCTGATCCGCGGCCAGGGCGAGCAGACTTTCGTAGAACTGCTTCAGGTATTGGACGGCCGTTTGGATCCGGCCGCTGTCCCCGGCCTGTGCTTCCGGAAAGCGGACGGATCGCGTCATATTGCGGCCGAACGCCATTGGGTGGGGCCAGACGAATTGCCGGCGCCGCCCTACCACAAGATAAACATAGGCGAATATCTGCACCCGACTTTTTTAGGACGGCGGTCGGGCGTTTACAATGCGTCGATCGGCTGTCCATATGCGTGCAACTTCTGCGGTGTCATTTCGGTCTTTGGACGCCGGGAGAAGGTGCAGGACCCGGCGCGCACGGCCGGGCATCTCGCTCTGCTCTCACGGAATTACGGCATGGATTCCGTGCATTTCTACGACAACAACTTCTTTCTCAACGATGCCCAAGCGCGAGAAATCGCCGATTCCCTGGCGCCGCTCGGTCTTCGCTGGTGGTGCGAGGCGCGCGTGGATGCCCTGCTGCGCTTTTCGGGCGACACCTGGCGGCGATTAAAACGGGCCGGCCTGACAATGGTGTTCTGCGGCGCCGAGTCGGGCAGCAACGAAGTCCTCCGAAAGATGTCCAAGGGAATCACCGCGGAGCAGATTCTCGAAGCCGCGGCGCGCACGCGCGAGCATGGAATCATTCCGGAGTTTTCGTTCGTATTCGGCGATCCCGACGAGCCCGAGCTGCAGATCGACCAAACGCTCGCGTTCATACGCAAATTGAAGCGCATCAATCCAGCCATGGAGCTTATCAGTTACTTCTATACGCCAACGCCGCAGCGGCGCGGCACCTATGGCGATGTCGATCCGCGCCAGGGGACGCCCGCAACTCTGGAGGAATGGACCCAGCCTGAGTGGATCGGCTGGATGACCCATGAGGATCCCGATGTGCCCTGGCTCGACGGCCGACTGAAAAGCCGTGTCAGGGATTTCGAACTGGTCCTGAAGAGCCGCTTTCCCTCGGTTCATGATCGCGAGACGAACGGGATCGGCAAGCTCGCGGGCCGATGGTTGGCCGACATGCGCTGGCGTAGCGGCAGATACTCAAATCCGGCGCTGTTGCGACAGGTCCGATCCTGGGCGCGCCGCCGGCCCGACGATCCGCAAGCCTATGGTCATCTTCGCGCCGAAGCTGCGATGCGATGACATACCTGAACGTCCGTGACGGGTACCGCCTTTGGGCCCCCGTTTATGCAAGCGAGACGGTGGTCAGTGCGCTCGATGAAGAGCTGACTCGGGCGCTTTCACCCCCCGCCAACGGACGCACAATACTTGACGCCGGCTGCGGAATCGGCCGTCGGATTCCGCAAGCACGGGCGAGCTTTGCGGTCGGCGTTGATTTGAGCTTTGAGATGCTCGCCGCCGGAGGGCGAACGAATGTCGTCGCGGCGGATCTCCGTGCGCTTCCCTTTCCGGCTGAGCAATTCGACCTGATCTGGTGCCGTTTGGTACTCGGCCACCTTCGCGATCTTCTTTCCGCATTCAGCGAATTCTCCCGGGTCGGCCGGGAAAACGCCTATCTTCTTGTCACTGACTTTCACCCCGATGCCGTCGCCGCCGGTCACGTGCGTAGTTTTCGCGATCTGGCGGGAGCCGTGCATGAAGTCGAGCATCACGTCCACAGCGAAAGCGATTACATCGAGACTGCTGAATCCGCAGGTTTCACAACAGTTGCCTCACGAGCTGGTCTGGTGGGGCCCAGCGTGGAGGGCATGTACGGCCGCGCCGGTCGTATGGCCGCGTATGAACGCGACAAAGGTCTCGCGCTCGTTGCCGGGTTTCTTTTCAAGCAACAAAACCGATGTCGATCCTGATCGAAGCGGAGAATGCCACGGTCGCAATTTCCCACGGCCGGGTTGTCGAAGCCTCGGGAAAGTTCAGCGCACGTATCGGAATCCGGGGTGGCGAAGTCAGACCCGGTTTGATCAATGGCCACGACCATCTGCACCGAAACCATTATGGCCGATTGGGGTCGCCTCCCTATGCCAATGCCGTCCAGTGGGCAATGCACGTTCAGCGAAGCTGCGCCAGCCGGATCGAATCGGGTCGAAAATTG
>JAGWSK010000191.1 GCA_028869355.1 Alphaproteobacteria bacterium
AGCGCGAAAAAGATCACCACTCCAAGCAGCGCCAGCAGCGCCAGGGCGGCGAACATCCGGGCAATTTGCAAACGATTACCAGCCTCTACAATGCGCCATGCCAGCCCGGTTGCGGTTCCGGAGCCAGCGCCATATTCCGCGACCACTGTGCCGATCAGGGCTAACCCACCCGAGGTCTTCATGCCGTTCAGCAGATAGGGCAGGGCGGAAGGAAATCTCAGCCGCCACAGGATCTGCCAGTTGGAAGCGCCATAGAGGCGAAACAGATCGATGAGATTGTGATCCGCTGAGCGCAGGCCGAGGGTGGTGTTGGACAGGATCGGAAAGAACGCCACGATCCATGCCAGGATCAGAAGCGCGAGATCAATTCGTTCAAAACCGACCCAGATGACGATCAGGGGCGCAATCGCCACAACCGGCGTCACCTGAAGAATCACCGCATATGGGTAGAGCGCCATTTCCACAATACGGCTCTGGGAAAACAGCATCGCCAGCGCGACGCCGCTGACCACGGCAAGGACAAACGCGAGCAGGGTGATGCGCAATGTGGTCCACAGGGACGCCATCAGCGATGGCAAATCATCCATCAGCGCTTGTCCGATCGCAGAGGGCGCGGGAAGTACGATGCGGGGAATCTGATAAATTGCGACCAAAAGTTCCCACCCGGCAATGACGGCAATACCAACAACGGCCGGTATTGCCGCACGCGCAAATCGCATCCTCGTCATGCGGCCGCCTTCATGCCCTCCCGGAGCAGCGCCGAAATTTGACGCACTGTCTCGGAATAGCCGGGTGACATCCGCCATCCGGACGAGCGCACCACCGGGCCGTGAATACTGATGACTCCCGCGATGCGGCCGGGGCCCGGACTCAGCGTAACGACACGCGTCGACAGGAATGCACTTTCAAATACGCTGTGGGTGACAAAGATCACCGTCAGTCCGTCCTCGCGCCACAGCCGAAGCAGGTCTTCGTTGAGTGCATCGCGACTGATCTCGTCCAGCGCAGCAAACGGCTCATCCATCAGTATCAGCGACGGTTTGGCCACCAGCGCCCGGGCAATCGAAACCCGCATACGCATCCCGCCGGACAGGGCGCGGGGATAGGAGTCTGCGAAACGGCTCTCCAGTCCCACACGCCCAAGTGCGGCGTCGGCGCGCCGGTCCGCTTCGCCGCGTGGCACGGACGCAAGATCGAGCGGCAGGCGTATGTTCTGGCGGACAGTTGCCCAGGGCATCAGGGTCGCATCCTGAAACACATAGCCGATGGCGGGTTTGGTTGTTCGCCAGATGACCTCGCCGTGCGTGGGTCTCAGCAAGCCGGCAATGATTTTGAGCGCAGTCGATTTGCCGCAGCCGGAAGGTCCAAGGAGCGAGAGGAACTCGCCCGATTCAATTTCGAGATCCAGCGGGCCGAGCGCTGCAGAACCGTGGCTGAACTTCTGCTCGATGCCGCGCAATTCACCCAGAATCACCGGACCGATGCCTTGCCGGATGGAGTATTTTGCGGGGCTGCAACCAGTGCGAAACCGGAACGGCGGTCAACTGCATGGCCGTTATTGACGAATTGCAGCGTGTAGGCATCGCGGTAATTGAAATCGCGCGGGTATATGCCTTGCGCACTCATCACCGCGAAGAAATCCTGCCAGCGCTGATCGCTCATAGCGCCGATTCCTTTGCTCGTGGCATCGCCGGAAAGTGCAATCCCATAGCGCCGCATTTTGTCGATCGCCTGCGCGATTAGATCATCGGTCATATCCGCATTGTCTTTTTTGATAAGTTCATTGCCCGGACGCGGGTCACCATAAAGGTAATCCATCCAACCTTCGATGCTGGCATCGACAAAAGCCTGAACAGCTGATGGTTTTGATGCAATCCACGAGTCGGGAGCAAGGATCAGGTTGGCGTATCCCGGATACCCGGCATCTGCGAGCGAGTATACCTGTGGCTTGATCCCACCCTCCTTCTCAATCGCATAGGGTTCAGAGGAAAGATAACCTTCCTGAATTGCCGACTTGTCGATGAGGAAAGGCGCGAGGTTGAAGCTGTATTTGCGGATTTGATTGTCGTTGAATCCGAATTTGGCTTTCAACCAGGGCCAGAAAGTGTCCACGGCGCCATCGCTGATCATGATCGGTTTGCCGGTCATATCGGCAATGGATTTGATGTCGCCGCGCGGATGGGTGATGAGGACCTGCGGGTCTTTCTGAAACACCGCCATGACGGCTTTGAAGGCGCCTCCTGCCCGGCGCAGATTGAGCGGGATGAAAGCGTTCGAGGCGATGCCAAAGTCGGCGGCTCCACCGGCGAGCAATTGGCCGACATTGACCGTCGGCCCTCCTTCGCGAATGACCACCGAAAGTCCGTGCTTTGCGTAAAGACCCTCGGCGAGAGCTTCGTAAAAGCCGCCATGCTCGGCTTGCGCCTTCCAATCCGTGACCAGCACGATTCTTGTTTTGGCGTCGCCGGCCGGCTGGGCAACGCGCGACTCCTGTTCACAGCCGCCAAGAACGAGGAACAGCCCGAGAGCCCAAAGCCGCGCAGCAGGAATCATGTAATGCTCCAATAAGGAGCGGAATTTGCCTGCGCCGCAGTGGCGATTCAATCGCCACGCAACGGTTCAACCGGGATTTGACTCTGGATTCGCGCCACTTTGCCGGGCGTCCGAACTGTCCGGCGCCTGGCCGGGAGCGGGCCCATATGGGTTTGTGTCTCCCTGCGGTGGAATTTGATTTTGATCGAACGGCCCCGCGGAGCCATTCGCCGGGTAAAGTGGGGGCAGACCGGGCGGCGGCGGTATGTACGGCGGCGTGGGGAGAGGCGGCGGGGGATAGGGTCGAGGAATGGTGCGGTTGAAGAGCCGCGACGAACGCGAATTGCCGTATGGCGAAGCATAGCCATACCCCTGAGGGGAGCGGTTATCAGCTGGCCCAGCTGGCGGAAGTGTCGCCAGACTACGTCGATCCTGCGCCTGCGGCTCAGCGCCCGAATTGCTGGTAATATTGCCACCGGCGCTGCTGCCATTGCTGGTATTGGCGCTGGTATTGCTGCCATCGTTGAGTGTATTGCCGGTACTGTTGGGCGTAGGCGCCGCCATATTGGGGCGGCGCCCGGTAAAAAAATCGGGGGGCACCTCTGCCCTCTGTTGCGGTGGCGGCGGTGGCGGCGGTGGATTGTTGCCGAACAACCCCCCAAAGAAGCGGCCAATTCCATCGAGCGGACCCTGCTCCGGAAGTTGCGCCCCAGGCTCGCCGTTGATTGCTCCGTTGTCCGGAGTTTGCGCC
>JAGWSK010000002.1 GCA_028869355.1 Alphaproteobacteria bacterium
GTCGCCGCGATCGACCGCTATCCGGAATTCCTGCCCTGGTGCGCCGCAATCCAGATCTGCGGGCGTGAGAAGCAGGGCGACATCGAATTCGTCACCACCAGGATGGACGTATCCTATCTCGCCTTTCGCGAAAGCTATGTGAGCCGGGTCACGCTCGATTATCCGGCACTGATGATCGAGGCCAGGCATGTCGAGGGGCCGTTCAAACGGCTCGACAACCGATGGCGCTTTGTGCCGACAAAAAAACACGGCTCGGAAGTGCATTTTCTGATCGATTTCAGCTTCAGCAATCCGGTTTTTCAGGCGGTTGCCGGCGCCGCATTTGGTCTTGTCGCAGCCCGGATGCAGCAGGCGTTTATTGCGCGCGCCGATTCGCTCTACGGCGAATCAGAGGTCGCTTCGAGCAGCAGCTGAAGCCCGGCGGCGACCGTCCGCATCCGGATTTCATCACGGGAGATTTCGCCGAAGCGGCATTCGATATGGCGTGTTTGACCGGTCTTTCGCGCCACCGCGAGATACACCAGCCCAACCGGTTTCTCTGCGCTGCCGCCGCCTGGTCCGGCGATTCCGGTGCAGGATACGGCAATGCCGGCAGTCGAATTCGCCAGTGCGCCTTCGGCCATCGCGCGCGCAACTTCCGCCGATACCGCGCCGTGGGTTTTGAGCAGAGCTGCCGGGACGCCCAACATCTCCATCTTGGCCTGATTCGAATAGACGACAGCGCCGCGGTCGAACACATCCGATGAACCTGGAATCGCGGTGAGCGCGGCTGCAATGAGCCCGCCGGTGCAGCTTTCGGCGGTGGCGATGTGCAAGTCCCTGCTGCGCGCGCCGGCGAGCAGCTTCGCAGATAGAGTGACGATAGGTTCCGGAAACACCATCACACCCAGCCGGCGCGAATCGCGCCGAACACCACCAGCGCGGCGTAAGCTCCTGCCGCTACGTCATCGGCGACGATCCCGGTGCCGCCCGGCAATCTTTGTTCGGCCCACGAAACGGGCCAGGGTTTCCAGATGTCGAACAGCCGGAAGGCGAGGAATGCCACGAAATAGGCCGGCCAATGTTTTCCATCGAGCGCCACGGCGACAGGCAGCAGCGCCAGCCATTGGCCGGCCACTTCGTCCAGAACACAATCGCCCGGGTCGTTGATGCGAAGCGCCCGCGCATAGGCGCCGCATACCGGAATCCCGATCACCGCAATTGCGATAAATGCCGGCAGCAGCGCTTTCCAGCCGAGGAGCACCAGCGGAACCCCAACCACGGTTGCCACGGCTGAAGCTACGGTTCCGGGCGCATAGGCCACCTTCCCAATACCGAAGCAGGTGGCCAGCCATGCCGCCGATCGAGCCATCGAAAGCGTCAACTCGCAGGCAGGCGGATCGTCGCGACCGCCTGCGCCGCGAGTCCTTCGCGCCGCCCGGTGAAGCCCAGCCCCTCGGTTGTCGTCGCCTTGATGCTCACGCGTTCAATGCCGATTGCGAGAATCTCTGCGACGCGGCGGCGCATGGCGTCGCGGTGAGGCGCGATCCTGGGCCGCTCGCAGACCAGCGTGACGTCGGTATGCGCGATCACCCCGCCGAGATCGCGCACCAGCCTTGCGGCATGATCGAGGAAAATACTGGATTCGGCGCCACGCCACTTTTCGTCCGTGGGCGGAAAATGACTGCCGATATCGCCCGCTCCAATGGCGCCCAATATGGCATCGGTCAGCGCGTGCAGGCCGGCATCGGCATCGGAATGTCCATCCAGCCCAAAATCATGGGGAATCCGGATTCCGCAAAGCCAGACGTAGCTTCCCTGCGCGAAGCGGTGAACATCAAAGCCGGTCCCGGTGCGCACATCGGGAAGCGCCGAAACAGCCAACCGCTGCGCCAGTTCAAAATCGGAAGGGGTCGTGAGTTTGATATTCATTTCCTCTCCTGCAACCCCGATGACCCTGAGACCCGCCCGTTCGGCCAATGCAATATCGTCGGTAAACGATTCACCCGCGTAGCGTCGATGCGCCTCCAGAATTGGGTCAAATGCAAAACCCTGTGGCGTTTGGGTGCGATACAGCTCGTCGCGTGACACGATGCTGAACGCGCCTGCGTCTTTGCGCCGCAGCGTGTCGGGTATTGGGAGCATCGGCGCCACCGCATCGGCGGACTTAAGTCCGTCGATGACCCGAGAAATGACCGCGGCAGAAACAAAAGGCCGGGCCGCATCGTGGATCAGGACTTTGGCTGGTGAGGTTTGCCTGGCCACGCCCTCAAGGCCCAGCCGGACCGAATCCTGCCGCCGGGCGCCGCCAATGATCGGGTCCGGCGTCGCCAGGCCGGCAATCGCTGAACGGCACAGCTCACGGTCCTGGCTGCGGATAACCGTAAAGATGGAATCCGCGCCGAGTTCGGCAGCAAAGGCGCGGACCGTGTGGCGGAGCACGGGCAGACCTGACAAATCCTTGTATTGTTTTGGTAAACCCGGCTGACTACCGGGGGCGACGGCACGTTCTCCGCTTCCTGCTGCAACGATAAGGGCAATGGTACCGCTCATGAGTCGCTGTGTAGCGGTTTTTTTCAGGTGCGCCCATCCGGAGGAGATTGCCTAGCACTTAGGCATGAAATATCCTTGCCCAAGTAATGGGCAGTCCGCAAACCGTGTTTCCCGTGAAACCAATGTCCTCCAACCGCCCGGCTGGTGTGACCGGAATAGCGATTGTTGCGGCCCTGCCAATGCCCATTCTGGTGATCGGGCCGGATGACGAGCTGGTTTACGCCAATCAGGCCGCCGAACAGTTCTTCGATACCGGCGTAGGTTTGTTGCTCAAGCACAAACTGGCGGACCTGGTGCCATTCGGCTGTCCACTGATTGAACTGGTTGGCCAAACCCGCGAGCGTGGAGCTTCGATCGGCGAACGCAACGTCGATCTTTCCAATCCGAAACTGGGCGAGCGCATCGCCGATGTGAACCTCACCCCGTCGGACGACGGAAACGTCATCCTTTTGCTGCAGGAACGGGGTCTGGCGCAGCGGATCGACCGGCAGTTGCTGTATCGCGGCGCGGCGCGCTCGATGAGCGGAATGGCGGCGGTCCTGGCGCACGAGATCAAGAATCCGCTGGCCGGCATACGCGGCGCAGCGCAATTGCTCGAAGATGCCGTGCCGGATTCGGAGCGCTCGCTCACAAAGCTGATCTGCGACGAAGCCGATCGTATCCGTGCACTGATTGACCGGATGGAATCGTTCGGCGACGCCCGCGCACTGACGCGCAATCCGGTGAATATCCACGAGGTATTGGACCGCGTGAAACGCGTTGCCCGGACCAGTTTTGGGCGCGATGTCAGAATTGTCGAAGTGTTCGATCCCTCACTTCCAGCGGTTCCAGGCGACAATGACAGCCTGATCCAGGCCTTCATGAACATCGTCCGCAACGCAGCCGATGCGGCGCCGGCAGAGGGCGGTGAAATCGTGCTGACAACCGCCTATCGTCCCGGGGTCAAGATCACGACTCCGGTTGCGGGTGCAACCCCGGGCAAGCGGGTCAGCCTGCCGTTGGAAGTCACCGTGCGCGACAACGGGCCGGGAATCCCGCCCGATCTTCTGCCCTATATTTTCGATCCCTTCATCACCACGAAATCCAAGGGCGCCGGTCTTGGCCTCGCGCTGGTCGCCAAAATCATCGCCGATCATGGCGGCGTCATCGAGTGTGAATCGCAGCCGCGGCGGACGATCTTCCGCGTGCTTCTGCCGGTGGTCTCGCCGCAAACCATGAATGCCCAGCCGGGAAAAACCCATGCCTGACGCCACGATCCTCGTTTGTGACGATGATGCCGCGATCCGCACGGTGCTCAATCAGGCGCTTGGCCGGGCCGGATATGACGTGCGAACGGCGGCCAATGCCGCAGGTCTGTGGCGCTGGATATCGCAGGGCGAAGGCAGTCTCGTGATCACCGACGTGGTTCTGCCGGACGAGAATGCTTTCGATCTTCTGCCCCGGATCAAAAGGCTGCGGCCGGAATTGCCGGTCGTGGTGATGAGTGCGCAAAATAATATTCTCACCGCCATCACGGCGGCCGAGCGTGGCGCCTATGAGTATTTGCCGAAGCCTTTCGATCTGAAGGAACTGACCGCCGTCGTACAGCGGGCGCTCGCAGTGCCGGCGCGCCGGGAACCGCCGCAGGAGTCGGGACATGGCGATGAGCGGCTGCCGTTGATTGGCCGCTCGCCGGCAATGCAGGAGATCTACCGCATCATTGCGCGCCTGACCCAGGCCGATCTCACGGTGATGATCTCGGGTGAATCGGGCACCGGAAAAGAACTGGTGGCGCGCGCGCTGCACGATTACGGCAAGCGCCGCAATGGAAGCTTCGTCGCCGTGAATATGGCGGCGATTCCCAAAGAGCTGATCGAAAGCGAATTGTTCGGCCACGAACGCGGCGCATTCACCGGGGCGACCGCGCGCGGAGTAGGGCGCTTCGAACAGGCCGAAGGCGGCACGCTGTTCCTGGACGAAATCGGCGACATGCCGCTGGAAGCGCAGACGCGATTGCTCCGTGTACTGCAACAGGGCGAGTACACCACCGTCGGCGGCCGAACGCCGATCAAGACAGATGTGCGCATCATTGCCGCGACCAATCGCGATCTTCGTCAACTGATCCAGCAGGGCTTGTTCCGCGAAGATTTGTATTACCGGCTCAATGTCGTGCCGTTGCGCCTGCCGCCACTGCGCGAAAGGCGCGAAGACGTTCCAGATCTCGTCCGCCATTTTTTGCGCAAGGCGGAAGCCGGCGGCCTGCCGTTGAAGCATTTCGAACCTGCGGCTGTCGAACGGCTGAAGCTGCATTCCTGGCCCGGCAATGTGCGCGAACTGGAAAACCTGGTTCGCCGGCTCGTGGTGCTCAATCCCGACGAAGCGATCACCGAAGGCGCAGTTGCCGCGGAAGTTGCGGGATGGGAACCGAAGCTCTCCTCCGACGAAGATGAAACCAGCCTTGCCGCCGCCGTCGAACGGCACCTGAGCACGCATTTCGCCGAATATGGCGATGGATTGCCTCCGCCCGGTCTTTACGACCGCATATTGCGCGACGTCGAACGGCCGCTGATCGCGATTTCACTCGCCGCCTGCCGGGGCAATCAGATTCGTGCCGCCCAGTTGCTCGGCCTCAATCGCAATACGCTGCGCAAGAAAATCCGCGAACTCGGAGTCGAACTCACCCGCGGCCTGAAGCCCTGACACGCCCGGCTAAACCGCAATACTGTGCCGGGAAAATCCGCGGACTCATTGCCGCTCCGGGATTACGATGAACCGTCCACTCCTTCCAACGCGGTACGTTTCGAAATCATCATGATCAATCGTGAAAATTAGCCGCAGCGATTCGCGTTCGGCTAAGTGCACCAGAGTCGCATCGGCAAAATCCATGGGACGGTCGTGATAACGGACCATCAGCGCGTTCAGCGACGGCAAATCCTCGTCGGTAATGGAAGCGACAGACACTGCTCCGGA
>JAGWSK010000192.1 GCA_028869355.1 Alphaproteobacteria bacterium
AGGAAGCGCGCACGGCGCTCGCAAGTGCCGCGGGGAGTGTGAAACTGGCGGTATTGCTGCTGAACGGATGCCGACCGGAAGAAGCCAAGGCGCTGCTCGACCGCAATGACGGGCACTTGCGTGCGGCGTTGGCGGAATTGCGCGCGAACCGCGTGGCGCCGAAGTAGGGCTTTTTCCCGGCCAATCCGTCACCATATTTTGTTTTGCGCAACCACCGAAAGCAAAACCATGGCAGAATCCAGTATCCTTGAACGCGTCCAGTCGCAAACCATTGGCCTTCCCGAATTGAAGCCGGTGGCTGCGGTTCAAAAACCGCCGGCGGGACATTGGGTTGGCGACGGCTTTCCGGTGCGCACGATCTTTGCCTATGACAATGCCGCGCCGGTCAGCCCCTTCCTGCTGATGGATTATGCCGGACCGCACCAGTTCTCTCCGGCGGAACAGCGCCGCGGCGTGGGTGAACATCCGCATCGCGGATTTGAGACCGTCACCATTGTCTATAGCGGCGAAGTCGACCATCGCGATTCCGGCGGTGGCGGCGGCCGCATCGGTCCGGGTGACGTGCAATGGATGACGGCCGGGTCCGGCGTCGTGCACGAGGAAATGCATTCTGATGATTACACGCGCCGCGGCGGTGCGTTCGAAGCAATTCAGCTTTGGGTGAATTTGCCGAAGCGGCTGAAGATGACGGCACCACGCTACCAGACCCTGCGCGCGGCAGGCATTCCTGTCGTCAGTTTGCCGGAAGACGCAGGGTCGGCACGCGTGATTGCCGGCGAATTCGGCGGCGCCAAAGGCCCGGCAGAGACTTTTACGCCCATGGCAGTTTGGGAGATCAGTCTGAAGGCGGGACGCGGTGCAATCGTGCCGGTCACGGCGGGCGATAATGTTTCGCTGTTCGTGCTGCGCGGAGAGGCCCGGATCAATGGCCGCACACCAGCGAAGCATGCGGAGTTCGTCCAATTCGGCAGTGGCGGCGAAGTGATCCGGCTGGACGCAGACAGTGACGCGCTGGTCCTGGTGCTCAGCGGCGAACCGATCAACGAGCCGGTGTTCGGCTATGGTCCTTTCGTCATGAATACGGAAGACGAAATCCGCGCGGCAATCTCCGACTATCGCAGCGGCCGCATGGGCCATCTGGGCTAGGAGCGAGAAACGAGGAACGAGGAACGAGAAATGGCTGAACGTCGCTTCGGGGCCCCACGCGCGAATCAGAAATTGCCGAAGGCAATTTCTGCGCGTGGATGCGACCGGCGAGTTTCGAGTAATCTCTCTTCTCGATCCTCGTTTCTCGCTACTGCGCTTTGGCGGCGAAGGCCATTCCAACCAGCGATGACCCGCCGAAGATAAAGTCGATTCCGATGATCAGGCCGAGCGCCCAGAATGCGGCGACCGGCAGCAGCCAGATGATGATTCCGGCCATGATCAGGTCGATGATGCCGTTGGTGAACAGCCATCCCCAGCCACGCGTCATGTGTCCGCGGTGGCTGAGGGCAAACGCCATGCATGCGATGCCCTCAAGGACGAGATAGGCGGCAAGCACGACGGTCAGCGACAACACGCCGGCGAATGGCCAGCCAATCAGCAGAAAACCGGCGACGATGGTGACGATGGCCGACAACAATGCCCACCAGAATCCCGGTGCCCTTGGGCGGCTCAGGGCGGTGATTGCGCCGACGATGCCTCCGATCAGGAATAGCCAGCCGAGGAAGATCGCAACGGCGAGACTGGCGACCACCGGAACGAGCACGGCGCCGATACCGAGCAGGATCAGGACGATGCCTTCGATCAGGAACATCCGCCAATGATCGCGGATGTTCTGCGGCAGGATCACGCGCCGGGAAGGATCGGGAATTTCGACCATCAATGTCTCTCGCGTGGAATGTGATTGCGAAGCGGATTGGCCGCGCTATTCTACACGGCGGGTGTGGAGGTTGCAGCATCCGCCTGGGGGGTGAGGACATGAAACTTCGCGTACTGTTCGCCACGATCATCGCCGCGGCGCTCGGCGCTTCGGCACATGCGCAGACCGATAGCGATGCGTGGCCAAATCCCGAACCGCAAAAGCTGCCTGCCGGCGCCCTCAAATCCACTGTGCTGTACGGCCAAAAGCTGTTCGATGAAACCTACGCGGTGATCGGACCGCAAGTCGCAGATCCGTCCATGCGCTATTCCGGCAACAATCTGTCCTGCGAAAGCTGTCATTTGCAGAACGGGACGCAGCGCTTCGCGATTCCAATGATCGGGGTGTACGGACTATTTCCCCAATATATCGCCCGCGAAAACGAAGTGCGTACACTGGAGGAGCGGATCGAGGGCTGTATGGAGCGCAGCATGAACGGGCGCGTCATTCCGGCCGGCGGCAAGGAAATGAAGGCGCTGGTGGCATATATCCAGTTTCTCAGCACCGGAGTGCCGGTCGGAAAACCGGTGCAGGGCAGGGGGTCACCGAACCTGCCGCTGCTCGCGCGGGCCGCGGATCCGGCGCACGGCGCCGAAGTGTACCGGACCAACTGCGCCGCCTGTCATCAGGCGGACGGTCAGGGAAAACGCAACGGCGCACCGGGCGACACGAAAGGCTATCAATATCCGCCGCTATGGGGCCCCGACAGCTTCAATGATGGTGCCGGCATGCACCGGCTGATCACCTCTGCCAGTTTTATCCATGCGAATATGCCGTTCGGGACGCATTACAACGCGCCGGTTCTCTCGGCCGAGGACGCGTGGGATGTGGCCGCCTATATCAACAGCCAGCCACGACCGCATCGCGATCATCTCGATCAGGATTACCCGGATCGGGCGCGCAAACCTGTGGATGCGCCGTTTCCGCCCTTTGCCGACAATTTCCCGCTGCAACAGCACGTGCTGGGGCCGTTCCGCCCGATCATAGACGCCCAGGCAGCCACGCATTGATCCTCACCGACACCGCAGCGGTTCTGTCCGGAGCGGCCGTTGGATTTTCGCTCGGCGTGATCGGCGGCGGGGGATCAATCCTCGCGGTGCCCCTATTGCTTTACGTTGTCAACGTTAAGGACCCGCATGTTGCGATTGGCACCAGTGCGCTTGCAGTGAGCGTCAATGCTTTCGTCAATCTCGCCGGCCATTGGCGCGCCGGTACGGTGCACTGGCCCTCGGCAGTCCTGTTTGGGCTGGTAGGAGTAATTGGCGCGGTGGCGGGATCATCCGCGGGAAAGGCAGTGGACGGACAGAAGCTGCTGGCATTATTTGCGATTGTCATGATCGCAGCAGGAATCGCGATGCTGCGGCCGCGGAGTACCGGTCATTGGCGATTGGGACCGCTCGACCGGACGCGAATTATGCGGGTTGCCGCGTTTGGCGGGGCCACCGGCTTTGCCTCGGGCTTTTTCGGGATTGGCGGCGGTTTTCTGATCGTGCCTGGCCTTGTCCTCGCCACCGGCATGCCGATTTTAAACGCGGTCGGTAGCTCATTGTTTTCAGTGGCGATTTTCGGTTTGGCGACGGCAGCGAACTACGCTCTTTCAGGATTTGTTGCCGGGACCGTGGCAGCAGAATTCATTGCCGGCGGGGTCGCAGGCGGATGGGTTGGAACCAGAGCTGCGGTGAAGCTGGCGCCCAAAAAGCGAGCGCTATCAACCATATTTGCGGCAGTCATATTCACCGTCGCCGCATATATATTGGTCATGTCCGCCACATCTATGGGTCTTGATTAAATCACCTCCAAATCTTGTTTTGCCGGTCCCCGAACCTACATCTGGGATGATGCGAGCGGTGCCTGCGGGGCCGTTCGTCCGCGCCGGCACGGTGTTCGCAGCCGGCAAAGCCGCCCAAACGGAGGGGCTTAAAATGTTTGTAATGCTGGAAAGCTCAGCGGTCCGGATCACGCCGGTCTCCGTTCTCGAAAATCAGTGTTCTGAAATTCCACAGAAATTCGGCCTATCGCAAGCCAGAGCGGAAAACTTGGAGCATCCGCGCCGCAAAAGCGTTTTACCTAAGGCAGCGTTCGTTCAGCACAGGTTCACCGCTCGATGCCAGAATGCGAAGTAGAAGGAGGCCTGTCATGAGACGCGAAGAAGAAATTTTCGACGACGAAGATGACGATGAGTCTCTGTCTCTGGATGATGGCCCGGTCTTCGAAGGCGCTCGGCTGGCTTACATCAAACCGATCAATCTCGAAGAGGCCCGTGCAATGGGACTCGTGATTCCGTCGGAAATCAAGCTGCCCCGCAACGTCAAACTCTATGCGCTGCACGCGGCAGACGGCACGACGCTCGGGATCACCGACAATTGGGCCGCGGCCTACAGTGCGGCGGTGCAGAACAACTTCGTACCGCTAAGCGTGCACTGACTTTTCGCCGGCGTCACGCCGCCTGGGCTGCCGTGGGCTCAGTGAGAAGCGCGTACAAAGTGGCGGATTGGGGAGCCGCCCTCAGTTTTTCGCAAACTGCCTGATTGCGCAGCAGTCTCGACACCCGGGCCAGCGCCTTGAGGTGATCGGCTCCCGCATCCTGGGGCGCCAGAAGCAGAAAAACCAGATCGACCGGCTGGTCATCCATTGAGTCGAAATCGATCGGATGGTCAAGCTGCGCGAACAAGCCGGTCATCTTGTGGATGCCTGCAATGCGGCCATGGGGGATCGCGATGCCCTGACCCATGCCGGTTGAGCCGAGCTTTTCCCGCTCCATGAGCGTTTCCAGGATTCGCCGCTCCGGGATGCGCGTCAGCAGCCCGGCTTTCTGCGCCATTTCCTGCAGCACCTGTTTTTTATTTGCGGCTTTCAGATGCGCCAATACGGCATCCGGAGAAAGCAGATCGGCAATTTCCATGTTTACCCGTGTTGTCTCGGTCACGCCGGGAAAGTCAGAGACGAACCGCGCTCGTGATGATTTTTCAACCGTCTTCTGTAACGTCTGACCCGCTTTTCCAGATGATCCAGGGCCACGTCAAAAGCTCTGTGTGCGTCGGTAGCGGACGCATGTGCATGCAACAACGCGCCCGAACTGAGATGCACCATGCAATCGGCCCGGAAGCCCTTGCGCTCCTTCATGAAGCTCACATTCGCTTGCGCGGGGCGGTCAAAGTGCTTGAGGATCGCAGCGGAAAGTCTGACGCGCACATGCTGGGGCAACGCTTCGCCAATTTCGATCTGCTTTCCAGTAACACGTATGTTCATCATGTTCGGACTTCCCCATCAATCCGGCCGTTTGGCCGATCGTCCGAAAAGGGCGCGGACGATAGGTCTGGGCCGGGAACGTGTCAACGGAGTTGGGGTTACGCCCTTTCAGCGCGCCGTAGCCGGCGCCGTTCGACCGAAGAGCGGATGCGCAACGCATCCCGGTATTTTGCCACGGTTCGCCTGGCGATCTCAATTCCATCTGCGGTCAAGATGGTAACGATCCTGTCGTCGGACAAGACGTCGTCGTGTTCGTTCTCCACGAGTTGGCGGATGCGGTCCTTCACCGCTTCGGCGGAATGGGCTTCGCCGCCGTCAACGGATTGTATCGCAGATGTGAAGAAGAATTTGAGTTCGAAATTACCGCGCGGTGTTTCGATATATTTGTTCGAAGTGACGCGTGACACCGTCGATTCATGCATGCCGATGGCATCGGCGACCGCTTTCAAATTGAGCGGCCGCAGATGACGCACACCATGGCTCAGGAATGCCTCCTGCCGGCGCACGATTTCCTGGGCTACTTTCAGCACCGTTTTCGCCCGCTGATCCAGGCTCTTCGTCAGCCAATTGGCCGTATTGAGGCATTCCGAAAGAAACAGCCGCGCCTCGCGTGACAGCGCGGTGCGGCTTACTTCGGCATAATAGACGGAGTTGACCAGCACGCGGGGCAGAGTGTCGGGGTTGAGCTCGATCTGCCAGCCACCGGCTCCGCGGCGCAGAAGAATATCCGGTACGATCGTTTCCACATGGCCGGATGCGAACGCGTGGCCTGGTTTCGGATCGAGCGCGCGAATTTCGCCGATCATTTCGGCGACATCCGATTTGTCCAGGCTGCATAAGGCCGACAGCGCAGCGTAATCGCGCCGTGCCACGAGATCCAGCCGCGTCAGCATGATCTGCATCGCCGGATCGAGGCGGTTCTGATCCTTCAATTGCAGCGCCAGACATTCGGACAGCGAACGCGCGAATACGCCCGAGGGCTCGAATCCCTGCAGGATCGTCAGCACCGCTTCGCACTCCGACTCGGGGACGTCCAACCGCCGGGCAGTTTCGGCAAGATCGGCACGCAAATAACCGGCATCATCGACGGCGTCTATCAACACATCGGCGATGAAGTGCTGCGGTGGCGTGAGGCCGGCCAGCGCGACCTGCCCCTCAAGATGGGATTTCAGCGTGATTTGGGCGGCCGCAAGCGCGCCCGAATCCGGATCGCGTTCGCCGTGGGTTGATACTGTCCCGTGCGCTGCAGCCAGCGAAGGACCGTCGCGCATCGCGTCGCTTTGGGTCTCGTCAGCATACGAATTATCATCGGTGTCGAATTCGGTTACCGCGCCGAAGCCGTCTGAAAGCGTACGGTCCACGCCGTTGTCCGGCGCCGCAACAGGAGCCGCACCGGAATCGGGCGATGTTTCCTCCCCGTCGCCAGGTGCACCGGGATCCCGTTCCAGCAGGGGATTTTTCTCGAGTTCGGCTTCGACAAAGGCGGCAAGTTCGAGATTGGAGTACTGCAACAGCTTGATCGACTGCTGGAGCAGAGGCGTCATGACCAATGACTGCCCCTGTTTGATTTCGAGCCGTTGAGTCAACGCCATGGCAGGTGATCCGCGCTACAACGAGAAGCGCTCGCCGAGATAAACCCGCCGGACATCCTTATCGCCGACAATGTCGGACGGCGTTCCTTCCATCAGCACCTGCCCGTCGTGAATGATGTAAGCGCGGTCGATGATGTCGAGTGCCTCACGCACATTATGATCGGTAATCAAAACGCCGATTCCGCGGTCCTTGAGGTGGTGCACAAGCGCGCGAATGTCGTTGATCGCGATCGGGTCGATGCCGGCAAAAGGTTCGTCGAGCAGGATGTAGAACGGATGGGTGGCGAGCGCGCGCGCGATTTCCACGCGCCGTCTTTCCCCGCCGGAGAGACTGATGGCCGGGGTATGCGCAATATGGGAGATCGAAAACTCTGCCAGCAGGCTGTCCACCAGGGTTGCGCAATGGGCCGAGTCGGGCTCGACCAGTTCGGCTGCCGCGCGGATATTTTCTTCCGCGGTCATGCCGCGGAAGATCGAGGATTCCTGCGGCAGATAACCGATGCCGAGGCGGGCGCGCCGGTACATCGGAAAGCGAGTGATGTCATGCCCATCGAGGGTGATGGTGCCGTAATCGGCGCGGATCAAACCCGTGATGATGTAGAAGATCGTCGTCTTGCCGGCTCCATTCGGGCCGAGCAGCCCGACCACTTCGCCGCGCTGCAGATGCAGGCTGATGTTTCGCACCACCGGACGCTTTTTGAAGCTCTTGCCGATCCGTTCGGCGGCGAGGCCCTGGGAGCCCTGGATCACGCGGGGCTGGATTTTGTCCGGTGTCGCGGATGGTTCTGTAAGATGGACGGTCATCGGCAATTCATGGCTTTGCAGCGTTTGGGGCGGCTGGAGCAGCCTTGGCGCCCGATTGAGGCGATTCTTCCTGCGGATAGAACAGTCCCTGCACGCGGCCAGGTTTCGCCGGAGGCGGCAACGCGTTACCCGGCACAGTGGATTGTACCGGCGCCTCGCCGGCGGTCATTTTTGCAAGCCCGGTCGCCATCGAATATTCGAGTGCGGTTCCGCGCATGACATTCTGGTCTTTGGTCAGCACAACATGGCCGGTCAGGCGTAAAATCTGCTGCGGCACGTCGTAAACGCCGGTATCGCCAACGGCCTGCCCGGACGGCGAATCCACCACTACATGTCCTTCCGCCTCCATGCGCGACGCCTTGCCGCCCGGAGCCAGCACTTTGACTTCGTCGGCGTGCAGTTTGACGTTCCCCTGCACGACGATGACATTGCCGGTGTAAGTGCCCGTATCGCCGGTGAGGTCGGCAAAAAAACTGTCGGCATTCACCGCGATCGGCTGGTGCGCATCGAGCCCGAGGGGGTTTTCGCCCGCCGCCGGTACGGCGGCATGTCCGCCGGAAACAAACAGCAGGACGGTGAGGGCCGGCATCAGCGCAGCGCATTTCATCATCGGCTCTTCCCCCGCTCTGCCCGTTGCGCGGACTCGGGATTGAGCAGCATGTGGATGTTGCCCCAGAAGTGGAGCTGTTTTGATTCCCGGTTCATGGCAAAGCGCTGGGCGGTGATGTGGCCGAAGGCGCCATCCGCAGCGATGCCGCGTTCGCCATGCACGGTGCCTGCACGCAGATCGGCAACGGCCGACGGAGCCTTGACGTCATAGCCGCTCTGCGAAGTCATATGAATTCCACCCGACATCTGCAGCACACGTGTGTTGGTGTCGATCAGTCCGGCCGCTGCGGTCAAATGGAGGCCCGTGCCATCCTTCAGGCTGAAATCGGCGACGATGTCCTGCATCCGGATGTGGTCCACGCCATTACCGTCGGGAACGGCCCGGCGGGCGGAAATCACAAAAGGTTGGCCGTCATTGTCTGTTCCCGACAGTCTGGGATTGTCCATCGTCAAATCGCCGGCGAGATTGGTCAGGCGTTGAAAAGCCATCTGCAATCTGGCGGGCGGCGGCTGCAGCACATAGACGAGCACAAGGATCGCCAGGCCGAGGGCGGAGAGCGGCAGGGCGCCTTTCATCACGCGCACGAAGATGCTGTAGCGCCGCGCGCCGCGCAGCGTTGCGCGGGCGACATAGCGGAATTGCCTTGCGCGATAGGTGAGCTGCGCCGTGGCGAATTCCTGGGCCTTTTTGATCTCGCCCTGCATCAGCGCAGTCCGGCCCGGAGACAGTCATGGACGTGAAGAACTCCGATCGGGCGACGCGACGTGTCATCCTCCTGAACGACAAACAGGCAGGTCACTTTGGGGGCCGAATTCATGTAGGCCAGCGCTTCCGCCGCCAGCATGGCCGGAGTAACCGTCTTTGGACTGACGGTCATGATATCGCCGGCCTTAAGTTCCAGCAGTTCGGGATTCATGTGCCGGCGCAGGTCGCCATCGGTAATGATTCCCGCGAGCGTGCCCACGTCATCTACGACTCCGGCAACCCCGAATCCGCCGGCAGTCATGGTGATCAGGACATCGCGCATGGTGCTGTCCGGATGCACCAGCGGTATGGCGCTCCCCATATGCATGATATCGGAAACGCGGATCAGCGCCCGGCCCAATGCGCCACCGGGGTGCAGGTCGCGATATTGATCGGTGGAGAAGCCCTTCCGCTCCATCAGTGCGACCGCGAGGGCGTCGCCCAGCGCCAGCATCACGGTGGTCGAGGTGGTGGGGGCGAGCCCCATCGGACAGGCCTCCTGCGCCTTCGGCAGTAACAGCGGCGCGTCGGCCGCGACGATCAGGGCGGACTGCGGATTGCTGGCGATTCCAATCAGCGGAATCGCGTGCCGGCGGGAATAGGTGATGAGATCCGACAATTCCGCCGTTTCGCCCGAATTCGACAACATCATCAACGCATCGGCCCGGGTGAGTGCGCCGAGGTCGCCGTGACTGGCTTCGGCCGGATGAACGAATTGGGCAGGCGTTCCGGTCGAGCTCAGGGTGGCGGCGATTTTCCGCCCGATATGGCCGCTTTTGCCCATTCCGCTGACGACCACCCGGCCATGGACGCGGGCGAGAATGTCCAACGCAAGGCTGAACGACTCATCGAGGCTCTCCGCCAGCGCGTTGAGGGCGTCGCCGGCAAAGCGCAAAACCCGCCGCGCCGCCTTGAGGTCGGCATCGTAGATTGCGGTTGAGGCGATTGCGGTTTTGCGAAGCGGCATCGTTTTATGACCCCTGCGGCCTCAGCAGTTCCGCCTAAGCCTTTTTAAGCAGTACACAATCGCGCCTCTAGCGAAAATCGTGCCAACTTGCCCCGAATCAGCGCGGCGCGATTATGCGGAGCACGCCCCCCGGGATCAAGACCGCCTCGCGATCACGCGGCGCGAAGCCGCAACTTGTGTTCGGAACACAAAAAGAAGGGTTAATGAGCGAATATATCGCCGTCGCCCCACCCGGCCAGGTCAAGCTCGGCGCGCGCGGGAAGGAAGTCAAAGCATGCTTGGGCCAGTTCCATCCGGCCCTCCCGCAGTAACATCTGGTCGAGTGCCGCCTTCAGGCGATGCAGAAACGCAACGTCATTTGCGGCATAGGCCTGCTGTTGTTCGGTCAGAGTCTCGGCGCCCCAATCCGAGCTTTGCTGCTGCTTCGAAAGTTCGACATCGAGCAGTTCTTTGACCAGATCCTTGAGTCCGTGTTTGTCGGTGTAGGTGCGTGCAAGCTTCGACGCCGTCCGGGTGCAATAGATCGGGGCCGCCATGACGCCAAGGTAGCGCCGCATGATGGCCAGATCGAAGCGGGCGAAATGATAGAGCTTCAGGACAGAACGGTCGCCGAGAACCCGCTTCAGATTGGGCGCGTCGTACTGGCCGCGCCGGAATTGCACCAGATGCGCGCTGCCATCGCCCGATGAAAGCTGAACCAGGCAGAGCCGGTCGCGGGCGGGCACCAGCCCAAGTGTTTCAGTATCCACTGCCACAACCGGACCCAAATCCAGCCCATGCGGCAAATCATCTTTGTGCAGCCTGATTTTCATTGGGCAGACACACACGGCCTATTTTCGAATCTGTCAAGCAACTCATTCGCGAGCCAGACCGCCGCATCGGATGTGGTGCCCAGAAGAGGACTCGAACCTCCACGCCTCGCGGCACTAGTACCTGAAACTAGCGCGTCTACCATTCCGCCACTCGCGCGCGAAGATGAGACAAACCCCACGGGTTTTTCTCATCGGGCCTTGCGAAGTAAATTCG
>JAGWSK010000193.1 GCA_028869355.1 Alphaproteobacteria bacterium
AATACTGTTGCAACGATGTTGTGGCCGGTACGCGTATCGGCGAGGAAGTCGTCCAGCATGTAGCGCCATCCGGGCCGGACCCAGAGGTGGTGATGCGGGTCGACGATGGGGAGTTCGGGCTCGAGTGCCGGCTCCTTGTGCCGATCCAGCCAATCCTCGCGCACCGGGCTTCGCGGCGCCGGCTGCTGCGCGTTTGCCGCGGACGCGGTGAGCGGAAAGGCAGCCGCGGCGCCGCCGGCAAGAGCAATGAACTCCCGTCTCTTCATGCTGTCCTCCCGCTTTGCGTTGCGGCAACCCGTTGGTCATGCCC
Source organism: Alphaproteobacteria bacterium (assembly GCA_028869355.1). GTDB lineage: Bacteria > Pseudomonadota > Alphaproteobacteria > Micropepsales > Micropepsaceae > CAIYRG01. Next base: position 311 of record JAGWSK010000193.1, read on the forward strand.
TTCCGGTACAATCTAGCACCAACCAGACCGCTTATCGAATTCGTGCGGCGCAAAAACTCTTGGCCGGAAATATCCGTGCAAATAGATTTACTTCCGCACGAGTGACCGGTGGTCTCAAACGGGGAGGCCTGATATGCGGCTCGTCGCTGGCGCCGCTGTTGCCGCTCTGATCTGTTGTTCACTCGCTCTCGTGGCGCGCACGCACGTTGCGAATGGTGCAGCGCCCGTTCCCGATTTTTCCGGCCAATGGGGACGCGCCGGCCTGTTCCGCTTCGAGCCGCCGCCATCCGGACCCGGGCCGGTCACCAACACATCGCGTTTTCCCGATACCGTCGAGCGGGTCGGTGATTACACCAATCCGATCCTCACGCCTCAATCGGCGGAAATCGTGAAGCAGCGTGGCGATCTCCAACTGGCGGGCGCGAATTTTCCCGATCCACGCAATCAATGCCGCCCTGAGCCGCCCCCCTTCATCCTGGCTTTGGAATTCGAAATCCGGATTCTTCAGCGCACCGGCGAGATCGACTTACAGTATGTTTACGGCAACCAGCTGCGCCGTATCCGCATGAACTCATCGCACCCGCAGCACGTGATACCTTCCGTATACGGCGATTCCATCGGCCGCTTCGAAGGCGGCACGCTCGTGGTGGACACGGTCGGCGTAAAGACGGGACCGCTCGCAATGGTCGATATATTCGGAACGCCATACAGCGAGTCCATGCATCTGATCGAGCGCTATCGCCTGATCGACGGCGAAACCGCCGCCAGGGCGGTTCCTGCCCGTGCCACGCCGTGGGGCAACGAAATCGATCCCGATCCGAAAAGACCGGGGCTGCAGGTTGAGTTCACCGTGACCGATCCGATCGCCTTCACCATGCCGTGGTCGGCGGTGGTGACCTACCGGCGGCTCAATGGAGATTGGGTGGAAGTCGCCTGCGCCGAGAACAACGGCCTCTATTTCCAATATGATGGAGCCTCCTTCCCTCACGCGGACAAGCCGGATTTTTGAGAGCTGGTTGCACTCCGCCATGGGTCCGGGAACTCGCAGGCGTCGAATGGCGGGCGGCAAGCGTAGCGCACTGGACCCCTGCGCCAACCCCGGATAAATTTGGCGGTTCTCGGGGGAGGCAACGTCATGAACACAGTTTTCTGTCTTTCGGCGTTATTGCTGGTGTCAGCAGCGGCTTATGCTGCCGATGATGGATCCCGCGCACCAACTGCTCCAGGCGATGCGAAAGCCGCGGCGGCGAAACCGCAGGATGAAGTGATTTGCAAAACCTACCCTCCACCGGTGGGCTCGCTATTGGGCGCGCGCCGCATCTGCCACACGGAATCAGAGTGGAGGACGATCACCAAAGATTCGCAGGACGCGGTAAATGATTTGCAGACGCGCGCCCGAACCGGCCGGCTTCCGCCGGGAAACTAGTCGAGCCCCCGAATTTGTTCGTCGGGTCCGATGCTGATTCGCCAGGAGGTTTTTCCCGCACCTGCGAACGAAGAATTGTCAGGAGAAACGAAAGCAGGGAAGATTCAGGACTTTCCGCCGTGCCTCGCCAACTCCTCCAGCTGCTCTGCGCGTGAGTCCCAAACCGCTGCCACTTGCAGGAGCGATTGGCGGACATACTCATCAGCAGCCCGTTTCGCGAGCGCGCGACACTCGGCAGCGTTTTCGCGATATTCTTTCGCCTTTTCCAGGGCGCACCCCCGCTTTTCGCTTCTGACAATCAAAACGTACAAATCATCGCATGCTTCTACCAGGTTCGTAATTTGATACGATGATTGGGACACAGGGCAAAACAAACAGATGACGAACATCGGCACCCTATCGGGCCTGGGAAAACTTTGGGACGGAAACAGGGACCTGGGCCCGGTTGATTATGACATTCAGGTTTTCGAGGATCGCGAACTCAAGCGCGGAGAGGGCACTTTACAGTGGGCTGGGCATGGCCCGTGGGACAGTTTTCATGCCGGCAAACCTCTGATGCTCATGCTGAAAACCGGAGAGCAGGTGTCTCTCACAATCAAGAGCATCCGCAACGAAGGTGCGGATATTCTCGCCACCGGGCCGATACCCAATCCCATTGATTTGTTCGCCGACGACTGAAATCTACAGGCTGACAAAGTGCACCAGGAATTAAGGGAGAGCGAAATGTCGCTACGGTGGATGATTGGTGCCGCAGCCGCGGTCCTGTTTTCGACCTCTGCTGCGGGAGAAGCTGCCAGCCAGGCGGTAACATTGCGGGCGCGCGACGGTGTGAGCATATCGGGACTGGCCTATACGGCCGGCCATCCCAGGGCGATCGTCCTGCTGTTTCACCAGGCCGGGTCCAGCAAAGCCGAGTATGCGACCATCGCGCCGCGCCTCGTGGCCGCGGGCTTCACTGCACTCGCGATCGATCAGCGCTCGGGCGGGTCTTTGTACGGTCCGAACGAAACCGCTCGCCGCCTCGCGAAGCCGGCGGGCTACGAGCAGGCGAAACCGGATCTCGAGGCAGCACTTGATTGGGCCACGGCGAAGCATCTGCCTGTCGTCCTGTGGGGAAGCAGCTATTCGGCGTCGCTTGTCTTCGAGGTCGCGGCCGAACATCCGCAAGAGGTCAGCGCGGTTATGGCCTTCTCGCCTGGCGAGTATTTTGACGACACCGGAGTCGTCGCGCGAGCTGCAGCGAAAGTCCGTGTACCGATTTACGTCACCTCTGCCCCGGATGCCGGCGAAGTGAGCGATGCCAAAGCGATACTGGCGGCGTCGCCCGCCCGTTCAAAGGTCCAGTACGTGCCGCAATTCGGCGTGCATGGCTCCTCAACACTGATCGAGTCGCAGGATCCGAAAGGGGCGGC
>JAGWSK010000194.1 GCA_028869355.1 Alphaproteobacteria bacterium
AAAATCAGGGATCCGGCATCCGGGCGAAACGTCGTCGAAGCCGGGCTGATCGAAGGCATCTCCGTCCGCGGCCGGCATGCGAGCTTCACGATTGAGGTACCGGCGGCGCGGGGCGCATCGGCCGAACCGCTGCGCAAAAGCTGCGAAGACGCCGTCGCGCAAATCCCCGGAATCCTCTCGGTCACAGCGGTTTTGACCGCACATCGCGAGGGTCACCCGCGCGCTGCCGCACCACGCGGACATGCGCATGACCATGGCGCGGCGCCAACCGGGCGTTCCGTGCCGGGTGTGACGTCCATAATTGCGGTCGCCTCCGGGAAAGGCGGCGTCGGAAAATCGACGGTGGCGGTCAATCTCGCTCTTGGACTCGCGGCGCTCGGGCTGAAAACGGGGCTGCTGGATTGCGATATTTATGGCCCATCGGTTCCGAAACTCATGGGCATCAGCGAAAAACCGCGCGCCGAGGGCCGCAAGCTGCTGCCGATCGAAAAATACGGGCTCAAGACCATGTCGATCGGTTTCCTTGTCGAGGAAGACAAGCCGATGATCTGGCGCGGTCCGATGGTGCAGAGTGCGATCACCCAGATGCTCGCCGATGTCGAATGGGCGCCGCTGGATGTCATGGTGGTGGACATGCCGCCGGGTACGGGAGACGCGCAACTGACGCTGGCGCAGCGTGTGCCGCTGAAAGGCGCGGTGATTGTTTCGACGCCGCAGGATCTCGCCCTGATCGATGCGCGCAAAGCGCTTGCGATGTTCCGGCGCACGGAAGTGCCGGTGCTCGGAATCGTTGAGAATATGAGTGTGTTCGTGTGTCCTCATTGCGGGCACGCGAGTCATATTTTTGGTCACGGCGGCGCGCGCCAGACTGCCACCAGCCTCGGTTGCGATTTTCTCGGCGAAATCCCGCTGGTGCCGGCGATCCGCGAAACTTCGGACACGGGCTTGCCGGTTGTCGCGACCGCCCCATCCGGGCCCGAAGCGCAATCCTTCATCGCGGTCGCGCGTCAGGTCGCGGCCAAACTCTCCACGCAGGACGCCCGTCCGGCACCAAAAATCGTTTTCGAGTAGCGGAAAATCTCTCCCCATTGGAACCGCTGTCACGCCTGCGGTGTTTCTTTGCATTGGCGCGGTAAATTCAGGGAGAAAGCAATGGCGCGAAAATCGGGATCGGCAAAACGCCAGTCGGCGGATATGACCGACATGGGCGACCTGGAAATGGAATTGGCCGAAGCGGGTATCAATATGTCCGAACCAGGCATGCGGGCACAACCGGCTCGCCGGCGCACGACACGGAAAGCCAGTGCATCGCGCGGTGGTATGCGCCGCAGCACAAAGGCGGGCGGCCGGGCGAAAGCGGCCGGCACGCGCCGCAGCAAAGCCAAAAGCAGCCGGGCAAAAACCGCTGGGACACGCGCGAAATCCTCGCGTGCCAAAACAGCCGGCGCAAAGCGCAGCACCAGCGCCCGCAGCAAATCCAAAACCGGCACGAAAGCGGCATCGCGCAGCAGCCGGACGTCAAAACGGCGGTCGTCGGCGGCAAAGAACAGCACGAAAAAAACCACCCGCGCGCGTTCGCGCACCGCTTCCAGGAGCACGGAAACCACGACCAATTCCGGCGCGCTGAGCCTGCTGGCGAAATTGTCGCCGTTCTAAGCCGGTCCCTATTTGCCGGGTATTTTTTCCAGCGTCACGAAAGAGTAGTGCAGGCTGCCGCTTTGGTGCGGGCCGTCACGCCCGGTCTCGCGCCATTGGCTGCGGTCGAAACTCGGCATGAACGCGTCCCCCCCGATATGCCCTGAAATTTCGGTGCTGTAGATCCGGGTCGCGTGTGGCAGGGCTGCAGCGAAGATTTTTTCGCCGCCTATCACTGCGATTTCATGCGGGTTTTCCTGTGCGGCGAGACGCAGCGCGGACTCGAAATCCGCCGCCAGACGGGCGCCTTCGGCGCGAAACTCCGGATCGCGCGAGACGACGATATTGGTGCGCCCTGGAAGTGGCCTGCGCGGCAATGATTGCCAGGTCTTGCGGCCCATAATGCAGGGTTTCCCGAACGTCAGCGCCTTGAAATGCTTCAGATCCTCAGGGATGTGCCACGGCAGTGTCCCGGCGGCGCCGATAACCCCGTTTTCACTCGCGGCGACAACGAGGGCAACGGGAATTTGCGAAATTGCGCTTTTCACACCGCGACAGGAGCTTTGATGTGCGGGTGCGCCTGATAATTCTCCAAAGTGAAATCTTCATACCGGAAGGCGAAAATGTCGGTCACCGATGGATTCAGGCGCATGACAGGAAGCGGATAAGGCGCGCGCGCGAGCTGTTGGCGCGCCTGCTCGATATGATTCAAGTAGAGATGCGCGTCACCAAATGTGTGGATGAATTCGCCGGGCTTCAGTCCCGTCACTTGCGCCACCATCATGGTCAGCAGCGAATAGGACGCGATATTGAACGGCACGCCGAGGAAAATGTCGGCCGAACGCTGATAAAGCTGGCAGGACAGCTTTTCGTCGCCGACATAGAACTGGAACAGACAGTGGCAGGGCGGCAGCGCCATTCGCTCGATGTCGGCGGGATTCCAGGCCGATACTATCAGACGCCGCGAATCCGGATCGCGCCCGATGCGAGCGATCACGTCCGATATCTGATCGATAAATCCGCCGTCCGGCTTTGGCCATGAGCGCCATTGCCGGCCATAGACGGGCCCGAGATCGCCATTTTCGTCCGCCCATTCGTTCCAGATGCTGACGCCATGCTGCTGCAGCCACCGCACATTGGTTTCGCCACGCAGAAACCACAGCAGTTCATAAATTACCGATTTCAGATGCAGCTTCTTGGTCGTGAGCAGCGGAAAACCAGTCGCAAGGTCAAAGCGCATCTGGTGCCCGAATATGGATAGCGTCCCCGTTCCGGTCCGATCGCGCTTTTCCACGCCCTGGTTAAGGACAAGTTCCATCAATTGCTGGTATTGACGCATTTCTGTTCCGGCACGGGCTCGCGATTCGGACCCAAGTTTAGCCGCAGCCACGTACCGATGCCTCTCCTTCAATTATTTGTCCCCAGGGCCTATATTGTGCCTGTCCGGCTTGTCCGGACTATGGCGATAAACGGCCACGTAATAAGCGGACCGGACCCGGGGGCGGTACCCGGCGCCTCCACCAGAATACGGAGGACAGAACACAGGTATCGGAGGCTTGGCATTTTTCTGATCCCTGTATTCTGTATTCCGTCCTCCGGCGGGGGCGAAACAGGATCGACGGACGTGTAAAGGTGGTTCTTTCACCCGGTATGGTATCCGCCGTTATCGGGCTGTTCGTATAGGTGCCAACGACAATGAAATGGCCCTCGCTGCTTAATTAAAACCTAAGCAAGCGCGGCTCGAGGGGCGCCGGGCAACAGAAGCCCCTCACCTCCACGTGAACTGAATATCGATCATCCGGGGATTAAGTCGCGCCCATGGCCAAGGATTACATCGGTTACGAAAATCTCGTCGATCAGGCGCTACGGCAGGTGGTTCGCAATGCACTGGGGCGGGTGCAGAAACAGGGGCTGATCGGAAGTCACCACTTCTACGTGACGTTCAAGACGCATGATAAAGGCGTCGAACTCCCGGATTTCCTGCGCGAGCGTTATCCGGACGAAATGACCATTGTGCTGCAGAACCAGTATTCCGGGCTCGACGTCACCGACGAGAAATTTGAAGTCACACTGAGCTTCCAAAAATTGCCCACGACAATCGTGGTGCCGTTTGCCGCGGTGACGGGCTTCGCTGATCCCGGCGTTCAGTTCGGCCTCCAGTTCAAGAATGCGACGGCGGCGGCGCAACAGACGGCCGGTGCAGCGCCCTCTGCCCCCGCGCAGACAGAGTCATCGCCCCCGGCGGATCAGACCCCGCCCGCCACCGAAACGCCCGTGGAAAATCCGCAGGTTGTCAGTCTCGACAAATTCCGCAAGAAGTAGCGGCAAGGCTAATCTGGCGCTTTTAGCTGCGCACTAATGTATGATCGGGAGCCATGAGCGCTAAGACAAAAAAACGAAAAAATTCTACGGCTCTCGTCCGGCGGTCGTCGGGTGCGAAACCTCAACTGGCCATTGAAGATGATGAGCGCCACCGTGAGCATGTTGACAATTACATTTCACGCAATCGCGACGCTCTGAATGCGTCAATTCGAAAATCGCGACGGGAAGTTGCGGAAGGCAAGGTTTCGTCAAAGAGCGTAGACGGCATCATTGCCGAAGGCCGGCAGCGGCACCTTCGCCAATCGTAAACAGGTACCGTTCCTTCTCCCGTGGTACGCCCGCTTGTAATCAGGTCGCTCGCCGCCGAACGGGACCTGTCGGAGCTGTTCGACTACATCGCACAGGACAGCGGAGTGGAACGGGCGGAGATTGTCCTGAGGCGCCTCGACGAGGCGATTTCCAATCTGGCGGCTTCACCTCTCATTGGGCGAGTCCACCCGGAACTGGACGGATCCCTCGTGTGTTCGCGCTATGGCCATGGCTGATCGTGTACGAACCACGGCCGACTGGACGCGGCATTTACGTCTGGCGAGTGGTCGATGGGCGCCGTGACATTTCATCCGTTCTTCACATGCGCCCACGGCGATAATTCTGCCGGTTGGAAGTACGATTATCGCTGCTCACTCTGCTTCTGAAGGTAAGATGAAAACTCGAACGGAGCCACAAATGGCCACAACCCGCACCGAGACCGACACGTTTGGTCCGATTGAAGTCCCCGCAGACCGCTATTGGGGGGCGCAGTCACAGCGCTCGCTTGGGAATTTCAAGATCGGGTGGGAAAAACAGCCCGCACCGATTGTCCGTGCGCTTGGCATCATCAAACGGGCCGCAGCCGAAACCAATATGGAGCTTGGACAGCTCGATCCCAAGCTCGGGCGCGCCATCGTCAGCGCAGCACAGGAAGTCATCGATGGCAAATTGAACGATCACTTCCCGCTGGTCGTCTGGCAGACCGGTTCCGGCACCCAGTCGAACATGAACGCGAACGAGGTGATTTCGAATCGCGCGATTGAACTCCTGGGCGGCGAACAGGGCTCGAAGAAGCCGGTTCACCCCAATGACCACGTCAATATGAGCCAGTCGTCGAACGATACTTATCCGACGGCCATGCATATCGCATCGGCAGAGGAGATCGCCCACCGGCTGATTCCCGCGCTGACCAAACTGCATGGCGCTCTGAAGGCGAAATCGAAAGCCTGGAAAGACATCGTCAAGATCGGCCGGACGCATACCCAGGATGCCACACCGCTGACGCTGGGCCAGAAATTTTCCGGCTACGCACAGCAGGTCGAGAACGGCATCGAGCGCATCCAGCTTACGCTGCCGAAATTGATGCAGCTTGCGCAGGGCGGCACGGCCGTGGGGACTGGGCTGAATGCGCCGGCGGGATTTGCCGAAAAGGTGGCCGAAAAAATTGCCGGCATCACCGGCCTTCCCTTTACATCGGCGCCGAACAAATTCGAGGCACTGGCCGCGCATGACGCCATGGTGTTCAGCCATGGCGCGATCGCCACCGTTGCGGCATCGCTGTTCAAGATCGCCAATGATATCCGGCTTCTGGGCTCCGGCCCCCGTGCCGGGCTTGGCGAACTTGCATTGCCGGAAAACGAACCCGGCTCCTCGATCATGCCGGGCAAGGTCAATCCGACGCAGGCCGAGGCGATGACACAAGTCTGTATACAGATTTTCGGCAACAACGCCGCCGTCACTTTCGCCGGCAGCCAGGGCCATTTCGAACTGAATGTCTATAATCCGGTGATGGCCTATAATTTCCTGCAATCCGTGCGCCTGATGGCCGATGCCGCGGTCAGCTTCACCGATAACTGCGTGGTGGGAATCGAACCGCGGCTGGACAACATCCGCGCCGGAGTCGAACGTTCGCTGATGCTGGTGACCGCGCTGGCGCCGAAGATCGGCTATGACAATGCCGCGAAAATCGCCAAATCAGCCCACAAGAACGGCACGACGTTGCGCGAAGAAGCCCTGAAAACCGGGCTGGTGACAGAAGCGGAATTCGACAGGCTGGTGCGGCCGGAGGACATGGTCGGACCCAAGTAAGATGAAGAAGCGGTCCTTTACCATCGCGGGGCACCGGACGAGCGTCGCGCTGGAAGAGGAATTCTGGGGTGCGCTGGAACGCGAGGCCCGCGCACAGGCGATGTCGATGGCGGCGCTCGTCGCGAGTGTGGATTCGGCCCGTGGTTCGCGCAATCTGGCAAGCGCACTCAGGGTCCATGTTCTGTCGCGAGCGCTTGAGAAAACCTGCAGTCAGTCTTAACCTTCCCGCATGCTGACGCTCTATCACGCTCCCCGCTCCCGCTCCTCCCGCATCGTGTGGCTCCTGGAGGAATTGGGCGCGCCCTATACGCTGAAATACGTGAACATCCGGCGCGGGGATGGAAGCGGCGCTGTAGATCCGGCAAATCCGCACCCGCATGGCAAAGTTCCAACGCTGACCGATGACGGCGCGCTGATCTTCGAGTCACCGGCTATCGCGCTGTATCTGACCGACCGTTTCCCGGATGCCAAAATGGGGCCACCCGTCGGTGACCATGACCGCGGCGCCTATCTTACCTGGCTCGCCTGGTATACCGGTGTCTTCGAACCAGCTCTGACGGCCAAATTCCTCAAGGTCCAGCACGTCTACGGCACATTTGGCTGGGCGCCATTCGACGATGTCCTTGCCTATCTTTCGGCGGCCATCACCAAGAACCCATACATTGTGAGCGATCGCTTCTCGGCCGCGGATATCATCATCGGCGGCAGTCTCCCGTTTCTCATGGGCCGCGTCGTCCCGGAATCGGATGAGTTGAAAGCCTATGTGACACGAATCACAGAGCGGCCGGCCTATGCTCGTGCCCGCGCGAAAGATTCCGGCTGATGGCCGACATCGTCAATCTGCGGCGCGCGCGAAAGCGCAAAGCGCGTGAAGCCGCTGCGGCAGAAGCCGATGCCAATCGCGTCCTGCATGGCGCCCCGAAGCACGCGCGAAACTCGGCCAAAGCCCAATCCAATAGGGAAAATCGCGATCTGGACAGCCGCAGGTTGGATGGGAAAGCGCCGGATTAAACCCGCCACAACCTTTTCCCGCCAATTTCCATTGTGTATTGTTCGCGCGCAAAGCACTCCGCATAAACTCAGCCAGAGAGGTATCCATGTCCGGGAGAATGATTTCCGCTCTTTTGTCGGCGGTCGCCACAGCTGCGCTGTTGAACATTTCGGGCGCGCAGGCCCAGACCGGCGTGGCATTGGCCGGAACCGTGACATCGGCCCAGGAAGGCCCGATGGAGGGCGTACTGGTGTCGGCCAAAAAGGAAGGCGGCCACATCACGATTACGGTGGTCAGCGATGAGAAGGGCCATTACGCTTTCCCCGCGGACCGGCTCGAACCCGGCCATTACGACGTCAAGATCCGCGCCATTGGCTATATCGCGGACAATCGCCCCGAAGCCGATGTCGCATCGGGCAGAACGGCCAATCTCGATCTGAAACTCGACAAGACCAACAATATCGCGCCGCAGCTCACCAGCGCCGAATGGCTCGCCAGCATGCCGGGCACGGATGAGCAGAAAGCCTTTTTGCAGGACTGCACGACCTGCCATACGCTGATCCGGCCGCTGTCGAGCGGCTTCACGGCGGAAGACTTCGAGAAAATCATTCCGCGCATGGGCACCTACGCACCCGGAAGTCAGCCGCAGCGTCCGCAGAAATTGCTGCCGGGACCGCGCGGCAATCGCGGCATTGTTGACGCGACCAAAGTAAAGGCGGCGGCCGAATATCTGGCGAGCGTGAATCTGTCCAGGGATGAGACGTGGAAATATCCCTTCGTCACCTTCCCGCGGCCGAAGGGGCGCGCCACGCATGTGATCTACACAAGCTACGATTTGCCCCGTGTCGAGGCCATGCCGCATGACGTGATCTATTTGAACGGCAAGGTCTATTACAGCGACTTCGGCAGCCAGTTCATCGGCGAGATGGATCC
>JAGWSK010000195.1 GCA_028869355.1 Alphaproteobacteria bacterium
CGGCACAATCTCGGCCCCCGGCCGCGCACCGAAGCGATCCACGAAGTCGGATTGTGGGCGATCCGGTTCCTGATGCTCAGCCTGTTCGTCACGCCGATGCGGAGAATCGCGCGATATGCGCCACTGGTCGATATCCGGCGCATGTTGGGGGTTGGATGCTACTGCTATATCGCCCTGCATTTGACGCTCTATATCGCCGATCAGACGTTCAATCTGACGACGGTCGCCTCGGAAATCGTGCGGCGCTATTACCTCACGATCGGCTTTACTGCCTGGGTCGGGCTGGCGGTGCTGGCGGCAACGTCGAACAACTACATGGTGCGCCACCTCGGCGGCATACGCTGGCGAAATCTGCACCAACTGGTCTTCCCGATCGCTGTACTGGGAAGTGTGCATTACTTCATGCAGTCGAAGCTGGAAGTTTTCGAGCCGACCGTCGTGGGCGGGATTTTCATCTGGCTGATGTTTTACCGCGTGTTGCATTGGCGGTTTCCGCGCAATACCGAGTTCCCGATGTGGGTGATTGCCGCAAGCTGGTTCGCTGTAGGCGGTTTGGTTTTCATCGGTGAAGCCATCGGTTTCTGGATTGCGTTTCATGCGCCGATTCTGCGGGTATTGGCGCTGGATTTTGATTTCCGCGCCGGCATTCGGCCGGGCTGGTATGTCTGGGGCGTGGGCGCGCTGATCACGGCAATCGGCCTGTGGCGGACAAAGCCGAAAGAAGCCTGGCTGCCGTTCCTGTCGGGTCGTCCATCCGGCGCCGGGTGAACAAGCCGACGCCCGGTGCGTGCCGTACTGGACCGCGGATCGGCGGCTCTCTATGTCTCAATCTCGATGACTGATTTGGCAAATATCCGCAATTTTTCCATCATCGCGCACATCGATCATGGGAAATCGACTCTGGCCGACCGCCTGATCCAGTTTTGCGGCGGCTTGACTGCGCGTGAGATGAAAGAGCAGGTGCTCGATTCGATGGACATCGAGCGCGAGCGGGGCATCACCATCAAGGCCCAGACGGTGCGCCTGAAATACCACGCACAAAATGGCGAGGATTACGTCCTCAACCTGATGGACACGCCCGGCCATGTCGACTTTGCGTATGAAGTTTCGCGCTGTCTTGCCGCCTGTGAGGGCGCTTTGCTGGTTGTTGACGCGAGCCAGGGGGTCGAGGCGCAGACTCTCGCCAATGTCTATCAGGCGATCGATGCGGGCCTCGAGATTGTGCCGCTCCTGAACAAGGTGGACCTTCCGGCGGCCGAGCCCGAACGCGTGCGTCAGCAGATCGAGGATGTCATTGGCCTGGATGCATCGGGGGCGATTCCGATTTCAGCCAAGACCGGTTTGAACGTCGAACGGGTATTGGAGGCGATCGTTGGCCAATTGCCGTCTCCCAAGGGCGTCGAAGATGCGCCGCTGAAGGCGTTGCTGATCGACTCCTGGTACGACTCATATCTCGGTGTCGTCGTGCTGGTGCGGATCGTCGATGGCGAACTGAAGAAGGGCCAGCGCATCCGGATGATGGCAGCAAATGCCAACTATCAGGTGGACCGTGTCGGCGTGTTCACGCCCAAGCAGGAAATGGTGGAACGCCTCGGGCCGGGCGAAGTCGGGTTCCTCACCGCTGCGATCAAGCAGGTCGCCGATGCGAAGGTGGGCGACACGATCACCGATGAGCGCCGTGGCACCGATGTTCCGCTGCCGGGGTTCAAGCCGGCGCAGCAGGTTGTGTTCTGCGGCCTGTTTCCCGTCGATGCAGCTGAATTCGAGTCCTTGCGCGATGCGCTCGGCAAATTGCATCTGAACGATGCAAGCTTCACCTATGAAACTGAGACATCGGCCGCGCTCGGATTTGGATTCCGCTGTGGATTTCTTGGGCTTTTGCATCTGGAGATCATCCGCGAGAGGCTCGACCGCGAATTCGGCATCGACCTGATCGCGACTGCTCCGTCAGTGATTTACCGCATCCATCTGAATGACGGCACGGTGCGCGAACTGCACAACCCCGCCGACATGCCGGATCCCGTGCATATCGCATTCATCGAAGAGCCGTGGATTCGCGCGACCATTCTGGTTCCGGATGAGCATCTGGGCGCCGTTCTGAAGCTGTGCGAGGACCGGCGTGGCCGCCAGGTCGAACTGACCTACGCCGGTTCGCGCGCGATGGTGATTTACGAATTGCCGCTGAACGAAGTGGTGTTCGACTTCTATGACCGGTTGAAGTCGGTGTCGCGCGGCTATGCCAGTTTCGATTACCACATCGAGGGTTACCGCGAAGGCGATCTGATCAAGATGTCGATTCTGGTGAACGGCGAAGCGGTGGATGCGCTGTCGATGATCGTTCACCGTTCGCGCGCCGAGACACGCGGCCGGGCGATGTGTGAGAAACTGAAGGACCTGATTCCGCGCCATTTGTTCCAGATTCCGGTACAGGCGGCGATCGGCGGTAAGATCATCGCGCGCGAGACCATCAAGGCGCTGCGCAAGGATGTTACGGCGAAATGCTATGGGGGCGATATCACCCGCAAGCGCAAGCTTCTGGACAAGCAGAAGGAAGGAAAGAAGCGGATGCGTCAGTTTGGCAGCGTTGAAATTCCGCAGGAGGCGTTCATTGCGGCGCTCAAAATGGATGCCGACTGAATGACCGCGACGGTCGCGTTGATTGACTATGGGTCCGGGAATCTGCGTTCTGCGGCTAAGGCCCTGGCGCGCGCCGCCGAAACTTCAAGAACCGGGCACGAAGTTGCGGTCACCGCCGACCCGCAACTGGTCGAAGCTGCGGAACGCATCGTTCTTCCCGGCGTCGGCGCCTTTGCCGATTGCATGCGCGGACTTTTCGCGATTCCTGGCATGCTGGATGCGCTGCAGGATGCGGTGATCGTCCGCAAGGTTCCGTTTCTCGGGATTTGCGTCGGGATGCAATTGCTCGCCGACTGGGGCCGCGAATATGAATCGTGCCGCGGACTGGGTTGGATTCCCGGCGAGGTCGTGCGCATCACGCCGCTCGAACCGGGCCAGAAAATTCCTCACATGGGCTGGAACTCACTGTCGATCCAGCAGCCGCACAAGCTGTTCGAGGGCATGCTGGACGGGACGGATGTCTATTTCGTCCATTCCTATTACCTCAGGCCCAGTAATCCCGCGCATATTCTGGCGACGACGGAATATGGCGGTTCTCTGCCTGCGGTCGTCGGCCGCGACAATATCGCGGGGATGCAATTCCATCCGGAAAAGAGTCAGGCCGAAGGGCTGGCGCTGCTCGAGCGGTTTTTACAGTGGCATCCCTGAAGCGCATCTGTTTGTTCGTGCCGCCCCCACCCCCTCCATCGCGCATACGCGCGACACCTCCCCCGCGCTTCGCGCAAGGGAGGAGAAGATTGAGGCGCTGATGATCATTTTTCCCGCCATCGATCTAAAGGACGGTCAATGCGTCCGCCTGCGTCAGGGGGAATTTGCGCGAAGCACGGTGTTCAACAGCGATGCTGCGGCGCAGGCGCGCGCGTTTGAGGCAGCCGGATTCGGTTGGCTGCATGTGGTGGATCTCGACGGTGCGGTTGCGGGCACGTCGGTGAATGGCCCGGTGGTGCGCGACATTCTTGCGGCAATCAAAATCCCGGTGCAATTGGGTGGCGGCATCCGCGATTTGACAGCAATCGAGTCCTGGCTTTCTGCGGGAATCGCGCGGGTCATTCTCGGCACAGCCGCGGTGCGCAATCCGGCGCTCGTGACCGAGGCAGCGCGAAAATTTCCGGAACGAATCGCGGTGGGCATTGACGCCCGGAGCGGCCTCGTGGCCGTGGATGGCTGGACACAACAAACGGGAACGTCCGCGATTGATGTTGCGCGCCGCTACGAAGAAGCCGGCGTTGGTGCGATCATTTATACCGATATCGCGCGCGATGGCATGTTGCAGGGCGTGAGTGTTGCGGAGACCGCGGCACTGGCGCGCTCAGTTTCGATCCCCCTCATCGCGAGCGGTGGGGTCAGCAGCGCCGATGATATCCGCGCATTGAAGCAGTCGGACGCGCCTATCGCCGGCGTAATTATCGGCCGGGCGCTATATGACGGCAGAATCACTCCGTCTGAAGCGCTCGCTGCAGCAGCGTGATCTACCGCCTGCCGATCTCACCAGGGGCCGCGTCGGCGAAACGGTGCCCAGAAAAAACGGCATTTCAACCGCTACACCGCTACAAAGTTGAATTTATTGGGCGATTTCGGATTCAAACCGCTACACCAACCGCTACAGACCGCTACAGACCGCTACAGACCGCTACAGACCGCTGGACTGCAACAGATGGCTACGGCCCGTGGCTATAGGCTGGGGATTGCTTATGTGCTTTGGGGTGTCCCAGACGGCGCAATGTGGCCGGGCGCAGTAACCACTTATATCGATAGGACTACACCTATCCGTGCACATGGTCAAGCGCAAAAATGGGGGTGAGTCGTTTAAATTGGCCCGCGCTGGAGCAGGCGGACGACCTGGTCGAGCTGCTCGAGTGAGCCGTAGCGGATCGTGACGGCGCCTTTCTGGCCTTTGTGGTCAATCGAGACGCTTAAGCCGAGCGCGTTGGAGAGCGCATGTTCGAGAGCTTTGGTGTCGGCGTCCCTGGATGGCGCCGGTTCGGGGTGTTTTGCCTGGCGCGCTTTCTTTTCGACCTCGCGGACGTTCAGGCCCTGCGCAAGTATCTGGTCGGCCATGGCCTCGGGGTTTTCCGCCGTCACCAGCATTCGTCCGTGTCCGGCGGTAATTTTGCCTTCCGACAGCAGGTTCTGAACGCGCGCCGGCAGCTTTAACAGGCGCAGAAGATTGGCGATGTGACTGCGGCTTTTGCCGATCACCCGCGCCATCTGTTCCTGGGTGTAGGAGAAGCGGTCGATCAGCTCCTGATAGGCGCCGGCTTCCTCGATCGGGTTCAGATCGGTGCGCTGAACATTTTCGATGATTGCGATTTCGAGCGATTCGGAATCGCTCAGTTCACGGATGATCACCGGGACTTCGTGGAGGCGCGCCTTTTGCGCCGCGCGCCAGCGCCTTTCGCCGGCAATGATCTCAAAGCTGTCATGCCGCGCCGTCGGGCGAACCAGAATCGGCTGCAGCACACCTTTTGCGGCAATCGATTCGGCCAGGCTGGCGAGTTCCTCCTCGTCGAAGTGACGGCGCGGCTGAAGCGGATTGGACGTGAGAAATGACACCGGCAGGTTGCGGGAAGGCGACTTGTCAGCCTTTGCGGGAGCGACGGCCTCGTCGCCGAGCAGGGCCGATAATCCTTTTCCCAGACCTCGGGAGCCGCTGCGTGGTGGAGCGCTCTGGTTCATTTGATCACGCTGCCATTTCGTTCAGTGCACGCTCAC
>JAGWSK010000196.1 GCA_028869355.1 Alphaproteobacteria bacterium
AGGGCGCGAAACTCATCGTCATCGACCCGCGCCGGATCGATCTGGTGCGCAGCCCGCATATCGAAGCGGCGCATCATCTGGCGCTGACGCCGGGCACCAATGTCGCGGTGCTGACCGCCATGGCGCACACGATTGTCAGCGAAGGGCTGGCCGACGAGGCGTTCATCCGTGAGCGCTGCGACTGGGACGAATATCAGGACTGGGCGCGGTTCGTTGCCGATCCGAAGCACAGCCCCGAGGTGCTCGAAGCCGTCACCCGCGTGCCCGCCACCGAGCTGCGCGCCGCCGCCCGGCTTTATGCCACCAGCCGGAATTCCGCGATCTATTACGGCCTCGGCGTCACCGAGCACAGCCAGGGTTCGACCATGGTGATCGGCATGGCCAATCTCGCCATGGCGAC
This sequence comes from Alphaproteobacteria bacterium, assembly GCA_028869355.1. Taxonomy (GTDB): domain Bacteria; phylum Pseudomonadota; class Alphaproteobacteria; order Micropepsales; family Micropepsaceae; genus CAIYRG01. Next base: position 401 of record JAGWSK010000196.1, read on the forward strand.
CGGCAATCTCGGCCGCAACGGCGTCGGCGTAAATCCGCTCCGTGGGCAGAACAATGTGCAGGGTTCCTGCGACATGGGTTCGTTCCCGCACGAATTCTCGGGCTATCGCCATGTGACCGATGACGCCACCCGCGCGCTGTTCGAAAGCGCCTGGGGTGTCGGGCTCGATTCCGAACCGGGCCTGCGCATCCCCAATATGTTCGATGCAGCGGTCGACGGGACGTTCAAGGGCCTTTATGTGCAGGGTGAGGACATTGTGCAGTCCGATCCCAATACGCAGCATGTCGCGGCTGGGCTGGGGGCGATGGAGTGCATCGTCGTCCACGATCTCTTTCTCAACGAGACCGCGGCCTATGCGCATGTGTTCCTGCCCGGCGCCACTTTCCTTGAAAAGGACGGCACCTTCATCAATGCCGAGCGGCGCATCGGACGCGTCCGCAAAGCCATCCCACCGATGTGCGGCAAGGCGGAATGGGAAGTCATCTGTGAATTATCGGCTTTGCTCGGCTATCCCATGCATTACAACCACCCGTCCGAAATCATGGACGAGATTGCGCGGCTGACGCCGACTTTTGCCGGCGTCAGTTATGCCAAGCTCGACGCGCTCGGCAGCGTCCAGTGGCCGTGCAACGACAAGGCGCCGGAAGGAACGCCGGTGATGCATATCGGCACATTCGTTCGCGGCAAGGGCAGATTCGTTCTTACCGAATACATTCCCACGGATGAACGCACGGGGCCTCGTTTTCCGTTGCTGCTCACCACCGGGCGCATCCTGTCGCAATACAATGTCGGGGCGCAGACGCGGCGCACACCGAACGTTATCTGGCACGAAGAGGATGTGCTCGAAATCCATCCCCATGATGCGGAGAACCGCGGCATTCGCGAAGGCGACCGGATCGCACTGGCCAGCCGCGCCGGAGAAACCACCATGCGCGCCCACATCACCGAACGGGTTCAGCCGGGTGTCGTTTACACGACCTTCCACCATCCCGAATCGGGCGCCAATGTGGTGACCACCGAATATTCCGACTGGGCGACGAGCTGTCCCGAATACAAGGTGACGGCGGTCGAAGTCCGGATGACCAACCACGAGTCCTCGTGGCAGGAGCATCTCGATCACCTGCACCGGATTCAGCGCATCGAAACCGTGGCGGCCGAATGAGTTCTTCCACCGTCCATAACCTTGTCCACCAGGCGAATCAGATCGCGGACTTTTTTCGCCTGCAGCCCGAACCGGAAGCGGTCACGAACACTGCCGACCACATCCGGCGCTTCTGGGACCCACGCATGCGGGCGAAAATGGCCGAGCACATTGTCCATGGTGGCGCCGGCCTCAATCCGATTGCGCGCAGCGCCGCCGAACGCGCCTGCAAAACCGCCGCAAATACGTCCGCGAAACTTGCCTGAAACCACAGAGAGACCGAAATGCCCTATAAGATTCTCATCCTCGGCGCGTCCTATGGATCACTGCTGGCATCGAAACTGCTGTTCGGCGGTCATTCGATTCACCTCGTCTGCCTTCCGGCCGAAGCCGACCTGATCAATAGCGAAGGTTTTCGCGTACGCCTGCCGATCCGCGGACGCGCGGCGCCGGTCGAACTGGATTCGCGCAAATTGCCGGGCAAGGTCACAGCCGGAGGTGCAGCCGGCGTCGATCCGTCCAAATATGATTTGATCGGGCTGGCGATGCAGGAACCGCAATATCGTTCACCGGGGGTGCGCGAATTGCTCGATGCGGTCGCCAAATCGCGCGTGCCCTGCATGTCGATCATGAATATGCCCCCCCTGCCCTATATGAAGCGGATTCCGGGGCTCGATGCCGACGTGCTGAAGCCGGCCTATACCGACGCTAGCGTGTGGGACAGTTTCGATCCGGCAAAGCTCACTTTGTGCAGCCCCGATCCGCAGGCGATCCGTCCCCCGGACGAGAAGGTCAATGTCCTGATGGTGACCCTGCCGACCAATTTCAAGGTGGCGCGTTTCGGCGCCGATCGGGACACGGCCATCCTGCGCGCGCTGGAAAAGGATGTGGACGCCGCGCGCTTCGATACGCCGGAAGGCAAGATCGAGCTCCCGGTCAAATTGCGCGTGCACAATTCGATTTTCGTGCCGCTGGCGAAATGGGCCATGCTCCTCGCCGGAAATTACCGCTGCATCACGCCGGATGGCATGCGGACCGCGCAGGAGGCCGTCCACAGCGATCTCGCGACATCAGCATCGGTGTACAATTTCGTCAACGATCTCTGCGTCAAACTCGGCGCGGCGCGCGAAGACCTGGTGCCGTTTGAGAAATACGCGGCCGCGGCGCAAAGCCTGACCCGGCCGGCTTCGGCGGCACGTGCGCTCAACAATGGCGCGCCGAATATCGAACGCGCTGACAAGCTGGTGCAGTTGATTGCACGCCAGAAAGGCCTCAGCCATCCGGTGATCGACCAGATCGTTGCGCTGGTCGACAAGCGCCTTGACGCCAATCGCAAGAAAGCCGCCGCGGCGTAGGGCGGTCTGCATCAGGTCAAATCGTCAGGGGGACTGACCAGATATTGTGGCGGACGCAAAGCGCACCCCAAATCAAAAAAACGCCATTTCAACTGCCACACTGTTACAAAATTGAATTCATTGGGCGATTCTGAAAACAAACCGCCACCACAA
>JAGWSK010000197.1 GCA_028869355.1 Alphaproteobacteria bacterium
AGTCAGTCGTCTTATCTCACCGGAAGGGCTTCTTGTCGGCATTACTTTCACTCCGGCATTGCGGAAAACACCTTAAGCGTTCAGCCGGTAAACCCGCTCGGGATTGTAAATCGATCCGTTCGGCGTGGGATTGCTGGAAAACAGCACGAAACTGTTGACCGGAAATGGTCCCGCGGAGAACAGCGCCGCATGCGTGAGGAATTGCACGATCTTGTCACGCGGCGGGGACTTCAGCCGCGCCAGCGTGATGTGCGGCGAAAATTTGCGCTGCTCCGGCTCAAGGCCAATGCGCTGCAGCGCGGTTTCTGTTTTGCGCTGCAAATGCAGCAGCGCCTCATTGGTTTTGACGCCGGCCCATAGTGCGCGGGGATTTCTTCCGCCAAATTCACCGACCCCAGACAGTTCCAGGTCAAATGATGGAGCCCGAATCGCGGCCAGCGCATCATCAACATCGTGGGCGACAGTTTCGTCCACTTCGCCGATGAAGCGCAGCGTCAGATGCATTTGTTCGCTACCGCTCCAGCGCGCGCCGGGCACGCCACCCTGAAGGGCGACCAGGCTTTCGCGAACGCTCCGCGGCAGGTCGATGGCGACGAACAAGCGGATCATCAATGAGCGCCGGAAATCGGCAGGCTGCGGCGAAGCCCAACCACCACCGCGGCATAGGCAGCGGCGCCCATTGTGCCCGCGATGGCGAATGCCGCGACATCATAGAGCTCGCGGCCGGGATTGGTCACGGCATGACCGAGTTGCGAGCCGATGAAGAATCCGGCGCCCGCCGCACCCGCCGCGGCAATGACGGGAATGACGGCACGCTTAAGTTCCGGAGTTGCAACCAGCACCGCACGCCGGCGCGCAAGCCAGGTGAGGATGGCGAGATTGACCCACGCGCCGGTGGATGTTCCCAGCGCGATTCCAATGACTCCGAGATGCAGCCCCCAAACCAGCGCGAACTTGGTTGCAATATTCGCCATCACCGAAAGCAGGGTCGCGCGCACAGGCGTCGCCGTATCGCCACGGGCGTAGAACGACGGCACCACGCAGCGGACCAGCACGAAAGCCGGCAATCCGGCGCCATACGCCATCAGTGCTGCTGCCGATGTATCCGCGGCGGTAAGATTGAATGCGCCGCGCGCAAACAGGGCGCGCATCAGGGTCCCCGGTATGATGAAGAATGCTGCAATGCAGGGCAGCGTCAAAAGCATGCCGAGCACGACCGCGCGGTTCTGCGCGATGCTTGCGCCCTTTTCGTCTTTCGCGGCCAGCCGCGATGACATTTCCGGCAGCAGCACAGTGCCGAGCGCGATGCCGATGATGCCCATGGGAAGCTGGTTGATGCGATCGGCGTAATAGAGTGCCGTCAGGTCGCCGGAGGGCAGGAAGCTCGCGATCAGCGTGTCGATAAACAGCCCGATCTGGACACTGCCGGCCCCGACCGTGGCGTTGCCAAGAGCGATCAGGAAGTCCCTGACCTCCGGCCGCCAGCGTGGCACGCGCAGCCGCAGGTACAGTCCCGACCGCGCCGCTGCCCAAATCATGAACAGCAGCTGAAGTATGCCTGCGATCAGCACGCCATAGGCCGCCGCGTGCGCAGCCGTCGGAAAATACCGGGCAAGCAGCAAGGTGCCGATCATTCCGACATTCAGCAGGATGGGTGACGCCGCGGCCGCACGGAACCGCTCCACCGCGTTCAGCATCGCCGACAACTGCGTCACGATGGTGATGCAGATGAGATAGGGGAAGGTGATGCGCGACAGTAATACCGCCAGATCTACCTGGGCGGGATTATGCGCGAACCCCGGCGCCAACACCGATACAATCTGCCGCATGAAGGCAAGCGCGAGCACCAGCAGGACGAATTGCGCCGCAAACTGCCAGGCGAAAACCTCATCGGCAAACCGGGCGGCCCCGGTACTGATTTTCGTCCCGGACCGTGTGACGGCCGCGGCGTAACGCGGCAGGAAGGCCGCATTGAACGCGCCCTCGGCAAATATGGCCCGGAAATTGTTGGGAAAGCGGAAGGCAACGAAAAATGCGTCCGACATGGGCCCTGCGCCCAGAATCGCGGCCATCAGCACATCGCGGATGAATCCCGCGATCCGCGACACAGCGGTAAAACCGCCGACCGAGATCAGACGACGGATCAAGACGCTTGCTTCTCCTTCGCCTGCTCGATGAGGCGAACAACCATCGGCGTCATGTTCCTGACGATGACTTCAACACCCGCAGGGTTCGGATGCAGCCCGTCTGCCTGAATCAGGTTCGTGTTCAGCGCCACGCCATCAAGGAAAAACGGATACAGCAGCACCCCGTATTTCCTGGCCAGTTGCGGGTAAACCGCGTCGAATTGCTTCGCATAGGAGTCGCCGTAGTTGCGCGGCGCCTTCATACCTGCGAGTAGCACCGGAATGCCGCGCGCTTTGAAGCGTGCAAGAATGGTGTCAAGGTTTTTCGCCATGTCATCGACCGGAAGTCCACGCAACCCGTCGTTGGCGCCAAGTTCCAGGATGGCGGCATCCGGCGGGTTATTTGCATCTTCCAGCGACCAGTCGAGGCGCGCCAGTCCGCCCGCCGAAGTGTCGCCTGAAACCCCGGCATTGATCACCGAAACATTCAGACCTTTGGCTTTCAGCGCGTGTTCCAGCACGTCGGGAAAATCGTCACCGGGCGGGACCCCATAGCCCTGGGTCAGGCTGTCGCCGAACGCCAGAATGCGAATCGGGCGCCCGGCCGCTTGCGCCGCGACAGGCGACGCAACCAGCAGCGCCACAACAATTGTCTTGAACACGATTCTCATCGCCATTATCGCCTGAACCCATGCCCAACATTGCAAACCGGGATGACCTTCGCAAAGCCAAGGAACCGGCCATCCTGCTCTCTGACGTGCGCCTGACACTGGCCAGCACTGCGGGCCCGGTGAACATCCTCAACGGAGTCTCGCTTAATGTCGTTAAAGGGGAAGCGGTTGCGCTGGTGGGGCCATCGGGTTCGGGCAAATCTTCGTTGCTGATGGTCGCTGCGGGTCTTGAGGCGGCAAGCTCGGGCAGCGTTGCCGTTGCCGGACAGAACCTCAGCGGGCTTTCGGAGGACGCTCTGGCACGCTTTCGGCGTGCTCATATTGGCATCATATTCCAGGCGTTCCATCTCATCCCATCCATGACCGCTCTCGAAAATGTTGCGGTTCCGCTGGAACTGATGAGCGACTCCGACGCCTTCGCGCGGGCGCGCAGTGCTCTGGATGCGGTCGGTCTTAACCATCGGCTGTCGCATTATCCAGGCCAACTTTCGGGCGGAGAGCAGCAACGCGTGGCTTTGGCGCGGGCCATTGTGCACGATCCCGAAATCCTGTTCGCCGACGAGCCCACCGGCAATCTGGACGGTCCTACCGGAACGCAAGTTATGGACCTCCTTTTTGCCCTCAAAGCCCGCTGCAACGCGACGTTGTTCCTCGTTACGCATGAGGATGCGCTGGCGCACCGCTGCGATCGGATTTTGCGCATGAAGGACGGCGTGATTGTGGCGGATTCGCCGCGTTTGGCAGCTCTGGCATGAATGACGCCGCGGGTGATTGGCGGCTTGCATTGCGGTTCGCGCGAAGGGATTTGCGCAGCGGGCTCGCCGGATTTCGCATCTTCCTGATCGCACTGACTCTTGGTGTCGCTGCGATTGCCGGCGTCGGTTCGCTGGGAGACGCTTTCCTGCAGGGGCTCGCCGAACATGGCCGGGCATTGCTCGGAGGTGATGTCCGCATCGAGCGCTTTTACCGGCCCGCGACAGCTTCCGAGCGGGCCTTTCTCACGCAATTTGGCCGGGTGTCGGAAGTCTCCACCGCGCGCAGCATGGCGACCAATGCGAGCGATGCCGGCAAGCGCACGTTGATCGAACTGAAAGCCGTGGATACCGCCTATCCCATGGTCGGATCGGCGGTACTTTCGCCCGTCATGCCGCTTGCGCGGGCCATCGCCTGTGACGCGCAGAGCTGCGGTGCCGTGGCGGAAGACGCATTGCTCGAACGGCTGGGGATCAAAGCCGGCGATTCGGTGCGCGTCGGCCAGGCCGATTTTATCGTGCGCGCGGTTCTGGAGTCTGAGCCGGACCGTGTTGCGGGTGGATTCGAGCTCGGTCCGCGGCTGATGATTTCCGAAACGGCTTTACAACGGTCCGGCCTGGTCAAGCCGGGAAGCCTGATCACCTGGTCCTATCGCGTTGCATTCACCGGGAAGGAAACGGTGGAGGGCTTCCGCTCGGACCTGCTGGCCAAATATCCCGAATCGGCGTGGCGAATCACCGACCGGACGAACGCGCTCCCCAACGTGTCCGAATTCATCAACCAGGCAACCATGTTCCTGAGCCTGGTCGGTTTGACGGCGCTCGTGGTGGCGGCGATCGGCGCGGGCCAGGCGGTCGAGGCATTCCTGAAAGGAAAGCGGCCCACAATCGCCATCCTCAAAGCACTGGGCGCGGAAGCCCGGCTGATTTTCCGGATTTATCTGACGGAGATCGGTGCGGTTTCCGCCATTGGCCTCGCCGCCGGAGGCGTTGCCGGTGCGCTTTTTCCCTTTGCGGTGGCGTATTTCTTTGGCAACCGCATTCCGGTGCCTGCGCATTATGCGATCTATCCGGTGCCACTCATCTTTGCGTCGCTATTCGGCCTGTTGTCGGTCGCCGGCTTCGCCCTGCCCCCGCTCGCGCGCGCCTGCGACATCCCTCCGGCCGGGCTGTTCCGGGATCTGGTCGCGCCGTCACGCGTGCGTGCCCGGCGCTGGGTTCGCGCGGCCGCCGCATTGGCGTTTCTCGCCATCGGCGGCCTGTCGACGCTTGAGTCGCCGAACCGGCTGTTCAATCTCGCATTCCTCGCGGGCGCGGTCACTGTGTTGATCGCACTGCGCCTGACCGCGGCCGGTCTGCGACTGGGACTCGCGCGGATGAATATCCATCGGCCGCATACGGTGAGACTCGCGATCTCCAGCCTCACCCGTCCTGGTACTCCGGTCGCTGGCATTATGGTCGCACTGGGATTGGGACTTACGCTGCTCGCGACGGTGGTGCTGACACAGGGAAGCGTGGAAGCCGAGGTGCAGGATCAGCTTCCTTCCCATGCACCGAGCTTCTTCTTCATTGACATCCAGCCGGATCAGATCACCCCCCTCACCAGGCTGATGACGGGCTTTCCGGATACCGAAGATTTCACCGCAAGACCAATGCTGCGCGGCCGCGTCGTCAAGCTGAACGGAGTCCCGGTTGAGGAGGCGCATATCGCGGCGGATTCGAAATGGGCGGTGAATGGCGACCGCGCGGTGACATACGCCACTACGCCACCGAAAGACGCCAAAGTCGTTGAAGGTCCGCAGTGGTGGCCGGCGGATTATCACGGTCCTACGCTGGTGTCGTTTGACCGCAATCTGGCGCGCGGCATGGGCCTGAAGATCGGCGATACCGTGACCGTCAATATTATCGGCCGTGACATCGACATGCGGATTTTCAATCTGCGCGATATCAATTTCCGCAGCGGCGGGATGAATTTCGTTTTCATGGTGTCGCCGGGCGTCGTCGACCATGCGCCTCACACATATCTCGCGACAGTCCGGACAACGCCCAGGCTCGAAGAAGCGATGTTCTCTGCAGTATCGCGTGCGTTTCCCAACGTGACCATTGTCAGCGTTCGAGACTCGCTCACCCAATTGGGTGAGATGCTTCAGGCATTGGCGAACGGCATCGAAATCGCCAGCCTGGTGACGATCCTCGCGGGTGCGCTGGTTTTGGCCGGCGCCATCGCCAATGGCCATCGCGCGCGTCTTTATGATGCGGTGCTGATGAAGGTGCTTGGCGCCACCCGCGGCAAACTCGCGCGGATATATGCCGCCGAATACGGGCTGCTCGGCGTCCTGTCCGGACTGGCGGCACTTTTCATCGGCACGATCACCTCCTGGGCGGTGGCCTATTTCGTGATCGACGTCCCCTTCGTCTTCTCGGGGGGCGCGGTGGCCCTGACGATTGCGGGTGGAGCGATCGGGACCATTGTCCTCGGACTGGCCGGAGGGTTCGCGGCGCTATCCCAAAAACCCGCCGCAAAGCTGCGAAATCCATAAAAGAATTTCATTAAATTCCTCGGCGCATTTCAAAATTCCGTGCCTTGATGTTGCGGGTGCGAAAGCCGATATTAGGCCCGTTATTCTGGACTGAATCAGCAGGAGTTTTGCCGCCATGGCCGAATACGACAATCGGGTTCGGAGCTACAACCCAGCAGCGACGGCTGCGGTCGATGAAGGCCTCAGGGCCTATATGCTCCGTGTTTACAACTACATGCTTGTGGGGCTCGGGCTCACCGGGGCGACGGCGTGGCTGGCGGCCACGACCCCGCTGCGGAATGTGTTCTTCCAGGTGACGCCGTCGGGCGCGGTAACGATGAACATGCTGGGCTGGATTGCGCTGTTCGCGCCGATCGGGCTGGTGTTCTGGCTGAGCTTCCGCATTCAGCGCATGAGTTTCGCCACTGCCCAGACTGTGTTCTGGATCTACGCGGGATTGATGGGAATTGGTCTGGCACCGGTACTGCTGCTTTACACCGGCGCCAGCGTTGCACAGGTATTTTTCATCACCGCGGCAACATTCGGCGCCATGAGCCTGTGGGGTTACACCACCAAGCGCGACCTCACCGGATTTGGCTCATTCCTGTTCATGGGCCTGATCGGCATCATCATCGCATCGCTGGTCGGCATCTTCGTTCACTCCACCGCCCTGCAATGGGTGATCTCGGTCGCGGGCGTACTGATCTTTACCGGCCTGACCGCCTATGACACGCAGTCGATCAAGGAGAGCTATTATGTCGGCGATGACGGGACGGTCGCCGGGAAGAAGGCGATTATGGGTGCCCTTCGGCTCTATCTCGACTTCGTCAACCTGTTCCTGATGCTGCTTCGGTTATTCGGCGACCGGCGGTAGAGCGCTCGCTCCGCTCGCGGTCCCCTCCCTCAAGGGGAGGGTTGAGATATCAGTGAAAAAGGCCCGGCCAATGCCGG
>JAGWSK010000198.1 GCA_028869355.1 Alphaproteobacteria bacterium
ATTCCCGCTCCCCTCTGCACATCAATTGTTCAATCCGGGGGCAACTCATGAAGTCGAGATACATGACGTCTTGCGCAGTGGCCGCGCTGGTCAGCAGGAGTTTGGGCGCTTTCGCGGCAGACCAGCCGACACAGGTTGCCGCGGCACAGGACGCGCTCAATACGCCGATCGAGCAGATCACGGTCTCCGCTGAGCTGCGCAACGAAAGCATTGAGCAAGCGCCGCTGACCGTCCAGGCCCTTTCCGGTGTGACACTGGATCAGCTCAACATCACCACATTCGACGATCTGCTGAAGTACACGCCCAACGTCACCTACGGAAACAACGGCCCCGGACAGGGCGAGATTATCATGCGTGGACTGAGCAATGGCTTCCGCGGCAATCAGTCCAGCGGCACCATTGCCAACTTCCCCAATGTCGCGGTCTATCTCGACGAGCAGTCGATGCAGTTCCCGGCGCGCAATGCCGATATCTACATGGTGGATATGGAACGCATCGAGGTGCTGGAAGGTCCGCAGGGAACGCTGTTTGGAGGCGGGGCAGAAGCCGGTGCCGTCCGCTACATCACCAACAGGCCGAAAATCGACACCTACGAAGCCAATGCACAGGGGATGTATGGTTTTACCAGCGGCGGCGCACCGAATAATGCGCTGAACCTCATGTTGAACATCCCGGTGGTCGACAACAAGATTGCCGTGCGTGCGGTGATCTATAACGAGCGGCAGGGCGGCTATATCGACAACGTTCCCAGCACCTTCACGCGCAACAACAATGACCTCGGCAATTTCTATTTCAACGTCAAGCCGGCCAATGGGTTGTGCCCCAACAAGCAGCCGGCTGGCAGTGCGGGCCTCTGTGCGCTGCCGCAGCAGGATGCGCCGCAGATCAACAACTATGCCGTCGCCCAAAAGGACTTCAACCCGGTCAACTATACGGGCGGACGCCTTTCACTGCTCTACGATATCAACCCGGACTGGAATTTCCTGATCACCGAAAGCCTGCAGAATCTCGATGCGCAGGGCCTGTCTGTCGAATATCCCACCGGATCGGACTTCCAGCCGCTACAGCCTTTGCAGGTGACGGCATTCACACCGTCCTGGAACAAGGATGACTATGTTAATTCAGCCTGGACGCTGAACGGTGTCATCAGCGATCTTGGGCTGAAGGCGATCTATACCGGCGGATACACGGTGCGCCGGATCAATGAGCAGATGGACTACGCGAACTATTCGCGCAGCGTCGGCGGCATGTATTACGAATGTACCGGCGGCAGCACCGGCTGGGGCAACCAGACGCCAATGTGTTACTCGCCTGCCGGGTACTGGCACGACAATATCCGCAGCACGCATCTGAGCAATGAGGCGCGCCTCGCCACGCCGGACGATTGGCGCCTGCGCGCCATTGGCGGCGCCTATTACGAGAATTTCCGCATCTTTGATGTGATGAACTTCAACTACAAGACCATTCCGGCCTGTACGGCCACAAATCTTACGATTGCACTTTCCGGTGGGCCGGTATGCGTCGCGGACGTTACCACGGCGCCCGGATCAACTGCGAACAACCCGGGTGTACGCGGCGATTCCACGGCGTTCGGTGAAGACACGCAGCGCGGCTATGACCAGTTGGCGTTTTTCGGGTCGGCAGATTTCGATATTATACCAGGCGTTCTGACCATCACCGGCGGCACGCGCTGGTACCAGTATAAAGAGTTCGAAGTCGGCTCCCAATATGCCACGGACACCGGCTGCCTGAATGTGCCGAACGGCCAATGCTCCGGGGGCCTGGTCAATATCGATGCGGCCCACGACAGGACGACCTATCATGGATTCAAAAGCCGTGCGGTGCTGACCTGGAACGTCAATGCCGACACCATGACCTATGCCCTGTTTTCGCAGGGCTTCCGTCCCGGCGGATTCAACCGCTCGGTCAGCGCGGTGGCGCCGGATGCGACGGGCGCCAAGCAGTTCGAAAAGCCGAACAGCTACGCGCCGGACTCACTGAACAACTACGAAATCGGGCTGAAGACTCAGCTCTTCGACCACTTACTGACAGTCAATCTATCTGCCTATTACATGCAGTGGCAGAGTGTGCAGTTCCTGTTCTTCAACCCGACGGAACTGGGCAACACGACTTTCGGCGTGAATGGTCCAGACTATGACGTCAAGGGTGCCGAACTCCAGTTCACTGCGCGGCCGGTCGAAGGTGTGACGATCTCGGGCGCCGGCACATATAACGACGCCACGCAATCGACATCGCCCTGCCTGGTCGACAACATCCAGGGTACAGCGGCGTTCGGCCAGTGCATCACGACGATCAATCAGAAAGGCGTCGGCGTTGTGCCATTCGCCAATCCGTTCGGCACCATCGGCTCGACACCGGCCTTCTCTCCCAAATTTCAGGGCAATATGCGGTTGCGGTACGATTACCCCATCGCCAACCTTCTGGGTTTCGTGTCGGGCGGTTTCAGCTATATGGGCAAAATGTACAACCAGCCGGCCACTTACACATCCGGTGACGGTGTGCTGATCCCCAACACGACTTTCTTGCGCTATCTGCAGCCGGCCTACACCACATTCGACGCTTCGATCGGGATCACCAACGGCATGTGGCGCGCCGAAATTTTTGGCCAGAATCTCGGCGACTCGCACGCCAGCACATTCACATCCTCGGCGCAGTTCATCAAATCCGAAGTGCCGCTGCGCCCGCGTGTTTTCGGGCTGAAGATCGAGGTCAGCTATTAACACACATTTGCAGGGCGGCCGGACAGGCGCGAGCACCGAACTGGCGTATTCTCAGCCCATGCCGGCGACTGAGAATACCGGATCGGCATCGTCACTGGAGGCGAAAGTTGCGCGGCTGCGGCAACTCCAAGCAGGTGGGCGGCATTCCGAACTGCTGCGCGACGCCGAAGTCCTGCTGCAGCAGTTTCCGGAAAACCGCGATCTCCTGCTGCTTGCCGCGAGTGCAAACCGCCACCTGCTTCGCATTCGCGAATCTCTTGTGGTTCTGGACCGGCTCGAGCGCCTGCAGCCGCGATTCAGCCTTCAGCATCAGGAGCGTGGGCTCTGTTACGTGGCGCTGAAGGATTCGCCGAACGCCGTCCATTCGTTGCTGCGCGCGGTCAATATCAATCCCGCCCTGCCGATGAGCTGGCGAATGCTCGAAGGGCTCTACCGGATCACGGAGGAACCGCAGCACGCCGAGATGGCGGCGGCGCATGTCGCGACCCTGAAGTCGCTTCCCGGCGAGATCGTGACCGCGACGTCGCTGTTTTCGGATGGCGATATCGGCCCGGCCGAGCAGATCACCCGGAATTTCCTTCTGCGCAATGGCGATAATGTCGAGGCCATGCGCCTTCTGGCGCGGATCGGGATTGTCCGCGACGTGCTGGACGACGCGGAACTGTTGCTGGAAGGCGTGCTGACGCTGGCGCCCGATTATCGCGGCGCACGTTACGACTATGCCGACGTATTGGTGAAACGTCACAAATACCGCGAGGCAAACGAACATGTCCGCCGGCTGCTGGAAGCTGATCCGGCGAATCCCGACTACCGGGCGCTTGCAGCAGCCGCCGCGGTAGGGCTGGGCGACCATGAGATGGCGATCGCGCTGTACCATGAATTGCTGGGGGAAATGCCCGCTTCACCCGACGTGAAGTTGTGGCTCGGCCATGCTCTGAAGACGATCGGGCACGTAGAGGAGGCGATTGAAGCCTATCGCGCGGCGGCCGCTGTCCGTGGCGATTTCGGCGACGCCTGGTGGAGCCTTGCCAATCTCAAGACCTACCGCTTTCGCGATGAGGAGATCGCGCAAATGCAAGCCGCCGAAGCCAACCCGGTGACGGCGGTGGCCGATCGCTATCACCTCGCATTTGCGCTCGGCAAGGCGCTGGAGGACCGCGGCCAGTTCGATCGATCATGGGACTATTATCAGCACGGCAACGCGCTTAAGCACGCCGAAGGCGGTTACCGGCCGCAAACGGTGGAAACCAACACACGCCGCCAGATCGAAGTCTGTACACGAATTTTCTTCGCCCGGCGCAGCGCGTGGGGCAATCCGGAAACAGGCCCGATCTTCATTGTCGGCCTGCCGCGTTCGGGCTCGACGCTGCTGGAACAGATTCTGGCGTCGCATTCGAGAGTCGAAGGTACCCAGGAACTCCCCGATGTTCCGAGGCTTGTGTTGGAATTGCAGGGCCGCGATCCGGAGCCCGAAGATCCGCGCTATCCCGGCATTCTCGCCGAGCTCAGGCCTGAGGATTTCCGCCGCATGGGCGAGAAATATCTGGCCGACACCATGGCTTACCGGACGGGGAAGCCGCTTTTCATCGACAAGATGCCGAACAATTTCCGGCATCTCGGTCTGATTCATCTGATGCTGCCGAACGCCCGCATCATCGATGCACGGCGCGAACCGCTGTCATGCTGTTTCAGCAATCTCAAACAACTCTTTGCGCAAGGCCAGAAGTTTACCTACAGCATCGAGGACATTGCTCGTTATTACCGCACTTATCTCGAACTCATGCGGCACTGGGATCGGGTGCTCCCGGGCCGGGTCCTTCGTGTCCACCACGAGGATGTGGTTTCGGATCTGGAAGGCAGCGTACGGAGGCTGCTGGATTACTGCGGACTGGAATTCGAACCGGCCTGCATCGAATTCCACAGGACAAATCGCAGCGTCCGGACTCCAAGTTCCGAACAGGTGCGGCGTCCGATCTTTCGCGACGGTCTCGACCAGTGGAAGAACTTTGAGCCGTGGCTTGAGCCGCTGAAGAGTGCTCTCGGCGATGCGCTCGAACTGTATCGGGATCAGCCACGGGCATGAGCGATTCGGTGTTTGATCTGGCGGTCGTCGGCGGCGGGATCATCGGTCTTGCGCATGCCTATGTTGCCGCGAAGGCCGGCAAGCGGGTCGTGGTTATCGAGCGCGACATTCGCGCAAACGGCGCGTCGATACGAAACTTCGGTTTCATCACGGTCACCGGACAGGAACGCGGAGAGAGCTGGCGGCTGGCGCGGCGGACGGCCAAAGTCTGGGCAGAAATTGCCGGGCACGCCGGAATCCCGATTGAACAGCGCGGACTATATCTGACGGCGCGGTCGGACGAAGCAATCGCCGTGATCGGGGCGTTCCTCGAAACCGAGATGGGCGAGGATTGCCGCCTGATCGCGCCTGCGGAATTCCGCAGAATTGCCGAAGGGGTTGGCGGGGCGGAGCTGAAAGGGGTTCTCTACAGCCCGCACGAATTGCGCGTGGAATCGCGAATTGCGATACCGGCGCTGACCGCATGGTTAAAAAACGGGTTTGGCGTCCGGTTCCGCAACGAGACGGTCGCGTTCGACATCGCGCCGCCGCACATTCATACATCGCGCGGGGTGATCGAAGCCGGCGCCGCGATCGTCTGCCCGGGCGACGATTTTGTCACTCTGTATCCTGAGCAAATCGCCCGCTACAGGTTGCGAAAGTGCCGGATATCGATGCTGAAGCTGGCCTCGCCGGGATTCCGCCTTCCCGGCGTTTTGATGTCCGACCTTTCATTGACACGCTATCATGGCTATTCGCAATTGCCGCAGGCACGCGCTCTGGAGCGGAAACTGCGGGCCGAACAGCCAAGCCATTTCGGGCACGGTGTTCATCTGATTGTCGCACAGGGAACGGACGATCATCTGATTGTTGGCGACAGTCACCATTATGATGTTCTTCCCGACCCGTTTGCTTCAGAAGCAACCGAACGCGACATTCTCGACGAATATGCGCGCGCGATCGCACAAACTCCGCCGCCGGTTCTGGAACGCTGGACCGGCGTCTATGCCGTTGCGGAGGACCGTACCTGGCTCGCCGATGCACCTCAGCCCCGTGTGCGCCTCGTGATGGTCACCAGCGGCACCGGCGCTTCGACCTGCTTCGGAATCGCGGAACAGGTTCTGGCTGAATTCCTTTAAGGAGGAGATTGCCGCATGGGCTTTCCCGTCAAAGCGGTGGTGTTCGATTGGGCGGGCACAATGATCGATTTCGGCTGCATGGCGCCTGTCCAGGCATTGATCGGCGTTTTTTCCGGAGAAGGCGTGACAGTGACTGCCGCGGAGGTCAGGCGCGACATGGGCATGGCCAAGCGTGACCATCTCCAGGCGCTGTTGAGATATCCTTCCGTGGTGTCGCGCTGGATTGCCGCCAAAGGCTCGGCTCCGTCGGAAGCCGATACTGACCGCCTGTTCCAGAAAGTTGTGCCGGCGATGACGCGGGCCGCGGCGGACAGCGCGATCCTGATTCCCGGCGCGGCCGGGACTTTCGCGGAATTGCGGGACCTCGGCGTGCGGATCGGCTCGGGCACCGGCTATTCGCGCGAGATGATGTACGAAATTCTGCGCCATGCAGCCGAACAGGGCTATGCGCCGGAAATGGTCGTTTGCGCGGGCGAAACGCCGGCCGGCCGGCCATCGCCTTTCATGACCTGGAAGGCGCTGATGGAGCTGAATGTCTGGCCCGCGCACGCCTGCATCAAAGTGGATGATGCGCCGGTCGGCATGGAAGAAGGAAAGCAGGCGGGGTGCTGGACAATCGGCGTTTCGGGGTCCGGAAACGGAGTGGGGCTTGATCTCCGGTCCTATTCGGCACTGTCGCCGGATGAGCGGCAGGAACGCAACGAGCGTGCCGGGCGAGAGCTGAAAGCCGCCGGCGCCGATTTCGTCGTTGAGGATGTGTCGAAGCTGATGCCGGTCGTTCGCCAGATTGCCGAGCGGATTGGCGTGTCATGAATCCGGCCGCGCCGGGTTGGACGTTTCTGGACCCGGTCCGCCGCTGGCTTTCGCAGGCCCCGGCGCCGGTCTTCGCACTCTATGGCGGGACGATGGCGTTCGGCGCCTATTTCGCGATGTACGCGTTTCGACGGCCATTTACAGTTGCAAGTTACGCCGATGCAGCGCCGCTCATCGTGCAGTACAAGATCGCGCTGGTCATCGCGCAGGTGCTGGGCTACGCGCTGTCGAAGATTGCCGGGGTCAAGATCGTTTCCGAAACGCGGCCCGAGAAACGCGCCGTCGGAATCCTGAAGTTGATTGGCGCGGCCGAAATCGCATTGCTGCTGTTTGCCGTCGTTCCACCACCCTGGAACATCGTGTGCATATTTGCGAACGGCCTTTCGCTCGGGATGATCTGGGGGCTTGTGTTCGGTTTTCTCGAGGGCCGCCGGATGTCGGAAGTGCTCGGCGCGATGTTGTGCGCGAGCTTCATCGTCTCTTCGGGCGTTGTGAAGTCCGCGGGCGAGGGCGTGATGCTCGCCGGCTGGGCGAATGAATTCTGGATGCCGGCCGTGACCGGGCTTTTGTTTGTGCCGCTGCTGATGGTCTGCGTCGCCGGGCTTGCGGCGATGCCGCCGCCGACCGCGGAAGACGAACGCCTACGGGTGGCGCGGGCACCGATGAACGGCGCGGCGCGTTACGCCATGTATTCCGATTTTGCGTTCGGCCTCACCGGTTTGATCCTGATCTATGTCGGGCTGACTGCGCTGCGCGATTTTCGCGACAATTTCGCGGTCGAAATCTGGAACGGACTCGGGTTCCGCAATGATGCGGAAATCTTCACGCTTTCCGAGCTGCCGGTCGCCGCAATCGTGCTGGTGATGCTGTCGCTTCTGATGTTCATTCGGGACAACCGCCAGGCGTTTTTGGCGAATCTGGCGCTGGTCGCGCTCGGTCTCGCCGTTACGGGCCTGTCATCGATCGCGTTCCAGTTTCATGCCATCGGGCCTGTCGCATGGATGATCGCGTTGGGAGCGGGGACATATCTCAGCTACACGCCGTTCAACGCGTTGCTGTTCGATCGCTTCATTGCCGCGAGCGGGCGGACCGGCACAGCCGGATTTCTGATCTATGTCGCCGACGCGGCGGGCTATGCGAGCTCGGTCGCATTGCTGGTTTTTCGGAATTTCGCAGGCTCCGGACTTTCGTGGGTGGAATTCCTGCGCGACAGTTCCTATGGCGTTGCACTCGCGGGACTTGTGCTGATCATCGCCGCCACGACCTATTTCCGGCGGCGGCTCGCGGGCGTACAGCCCCTTACCGCAGCAGCTCTGCTCAATCCCGCGGAATAATCGGACGTTCGACTCTACGGGTAATGCTGTATCTCGACCTTTGCGAGCGCAAGGCGGCGATAAAGATTTCGCCGGCGAATCAGAGGCCACCAGTCGTACAGAAATGTTTCGATCGGCTTCCAGTTCGCGACCCAGCCGAGAATGATCAGACTTTGCTGGATGAACTGGCCAACCTCGGTATCGCCGATCCGGCGAGCGGCGAACTGGGCCGCAAAAAGGCACAGGGCAAGAACCGACAGCCCGATCGCAAGTGCCGTCCGGCCGATCCGGAACAGCTCGTTGAGGTCGCGCGAGATGATCCCGGCCCGGTAGTCGAAATAGCGATTGAGCGCGGTACCGACGAGCTTCGATTCCTGTTCCGTCTCTTGCCCGCCGGTGACATGCACGATCAGACTTATGGGCTGGTCGCGCGGCAATTCGCGCGCCCAGCCGACAATATATTCTTCCGCATCGCTGTCGAGGTCACGCTCAGGAAATGGAAACGGATCAAGCGTGTCGAAAAGCTGGGATATGTTCTCGACCCGCACCTCGATCGGAGTTACCGGCGGCTTTTCACCGGCCATTATGTGAAAACCCTGACCAACACATTCGCATGGCTGTCGTATTTCGGTGTTTTTTTCGATCCCCGTTGTACATCCAGAACAGAAAAATGGGTTGGCAAATCAGGAAAGCACCAGGTTTTGGCGTTGCCGCGGGGGTCGTCATGGCCGCCGCGTCTATGACCTTTCGCCCAGCGGATTCCGCGCCCGACCCGCCTTCGCTTAAAGCTTCGGCGGGCGAGCAGAGACCCACTTTGTCCGCCGAAGTCTTGACGAAGGCGGAACCAGCGCCCCACAGCGTAATCCTGTTTGTGCCCGATGGGCTGCGCTCCGCAATCGTGGACGACCACACCGCGCCGGCGCTTGCCGCACTTCGCCGGGAAGGCATCGATTTCGCCAATAGCCATTCGATCTTCCCGACATTCACCACCGCCAATGCGGCGGGCTTCGCGACCGGGCATTATCCGGGCGACACCGGTGATTTCAGCAATACGATCTATGCCGGTTTCCCGGTCGCCAATGCCGGCGCAAGCGTTACCCCATTCCTGGAAAATGACGATGTCATCCGGGAAATGAACACCCATTTCGCGGGCAGCTACGTCAATGAGACGACGGTAATGGCGGCGGCGCGGCAGGCGGGTTATTCGACGGCCGCGATCGGCAAATTGGGACCGGTCCTGATTCAGGACCTGACGGCGGCCAATGCGGGTTCGACCATCATCATCGACGACGACACCAATAATGGCGGCGTTCCGCTGCCACTGGACATCGGCGCGGCAATCAAGGCGGCCGGTCTGCCGGCCGGACCAGCACCCGCGGGGTTGCCCAATGTCAATCAGCAGAAATATTTCGTCGACGTTCTGAACACAGTCGTGCTGCCGCGCTTCAAGCAGGCGAACAAGCCATTTTTCATCGTGTTCTGGTCACGCGATCCGGACGGTACGCAGCACGGGCAGCAGGACAATGAGGGAGCACTGACACCCGGCATCAATGGGCCGAGTTCGATGGCCGCGATACGCAACGCCGACAATAATCTGGCGGCGATCCGTGCCGCATTGCAGGCGCAGGGACTTGCGGCGACGACAGACCTGATCGTGAGCGCAGATCACGGTTTTGCCACTGCAGCGAAGCAAAGCAAGACCAGCCCGTCGGCCAAACTGCATTACGACGGTCCGGTCGAGGTCCCACCCGGCACATTGCCACCTGGCTTTCTCGCGATTGACCTCGCAGCGGAACTGCATCTGCCGCTCTACGACACCGACCGGCTCAATGCCGGCGCTGTCGATTATGCGCATGGTGATTTTCCGAGGCGCGGCGACGGCTCACTTGGCGCCGATCCGAAACACCCCGACATCGTCATCGCCTCGAATGCCGGATCGGACCTGATCTATCTGCCGACCGCGAATGGGCGCGGGCTGCTGCAAAAACTCGTCGGGGTCCTGGTGAAGCAGGATTACGTCAGCGGGTTGTTCGTCGATGATGCGCTCGGGCCGGTGCCCGGCGCATTGCCGTTCAGCGCGATCCATCTCGAAGGTACTGCCAGAACGCCACGGCCGGCGGTCGTGGTCAATTTCCGCTCCTTCGACACCGGATGTGGGAAGCCGCTGATCTGCAGCGCCGTGGTCGCGGATTCGCCGCGTCTGACGGGTCATGGCGAGCACGGCAGTCTGAGCCGCGCGCAAACCTTCAATTTCATGGCGGCGACTGGTCCGGATTTCAAATCCGGCTACAAGGACGAAGCTCCCACCAGCAATGCGGATATCGGACTGACCATTGCACGGCTTTTGCATCTGCAGCTTGCTCCGAAAGGCAAACAGATGGGCCGTGTCATTGAGGAAGCGCTGAGCGGCGGGCCGGTTTCGGTGAAATTCGAACACATGGTCATCCGGTCGGCTGCCGCGAATGGGGTCGAAACCGTGCTGAACGCGCAAAAAGTCGAAGATAATCTATACCTGGATTCCGCAGCGTTTGAGGCTGCGCGCTGAATACACACCGTTCGACGCGCTGAATACGCCGCTCAACCGCCAAAATATGGTGAAAAGGCGTCAATAGAGGCCGATTCGATCGCATTTGAAACGCGCCATTAGGATGAAGTTAGACGGAATCGTCTGGTATAATTCGTTCTTCAGTGTGGAGGGTACCCATGAAGATGAAACCGGCGATCATCGCGGCAGTGGCTTTTGCGGCTCTCTCAGGCGCGGCACTGCAATTCTCATTGGCCAAAGCAGCCGATGCTGATCCTGCACCCGACGATCAGGTTGCAACGGAGGCTTTGAACAGCGTCATCGCCGATTGCAACAAGTCTCAAGACGAGCGGTTCAAGGCGCAGCAAGTGCAATTCGAACAGGCGAAGCAGCAGAATGCCGACGTGATCAAGCAGTACCAGGCGCAAAACGAAACCTTGCAGAAGCAATATGATGTGCTGCGGACCAACTACACGTCGCTCGCAATGCAGAATGACGAAGAAAGAAAACAGACTGAAGATTTGCAGCACAAATATCAGGATATGCAGCGGCAGCTTCAGGATGCCCAGGCAAAATACGACGACATCGTGAAAAAGCTGACGCCGCCGGAAAAACCTGACCTGATCGGCAAACTGAAAAGCGTTTTCTAGAAATCGGCCTTCGTCGCCATCGGCTCCGCATAAAGCTTGCCGGTGGCGGCGTCGATATTGTTCTCGGCGCAGGACACTTCGAGCCACGGCTCATCGTCCTTGTAGTAGCGGACCTGGGCCGCCCACGGCATGGTGAAAGCGCCGGGATCGTCCACCTGCACCGTGACGTCGAGATTGTTCGCATCGCGCCGGTGATAGCGCTCGACGACGTGCAATTTATCCGTATGCGGCGTCGCGAAATTGTCCGTCCAGGTTTTCGCATTCAGCCCGATCGTGTCGATGACAAGTGTGTCGCCTTCGTAGTGCGCGACCGAGTCGCCAAACCAGCTCGGCTTGAGGTTGGCGGCGTGGGCGGCGTTCAGGCGCGCAATACGCGGTTGACCATGACGTTCATAGAGAAAGACGATCTGTTTGCCATCATCGATGATCTGAGCGTGGAAATTCAGTTCCAGGATATAAGGCACGCCCATCGGCGCGCACATTTCCTGGGGAGCATTGACCGTGGCGCCCGCACGCACGGCGTCAGACTGTTTGCGCACGACCGCCGCGGCCCAGGGCTGCAGGATCGGGGCGTTATAGTCGCCGGCAAGACGCGGGACGCGTTGGCCCGGCAGCCGCAAAGTCATCACCGGCCCGGGACCTGATGCCGGCGGGCGAAACGGCGTTTCGGCCGCGCCACCGCGCGTCCACAGTCCGGCAATGTCACCGTGCGCGGCGGCAGTCGTGGAAAGACATGCAGCAACCGCCAGGACAAGGATGCCGCGGGAACATTTCATGGGGTTCGCTCCGCCGATCGACGATTCACAGCTTAGCAGAGCACCCGGACGGACGCGATTCGCGCCGTGACCGGGTTGCCTGTGCCATCGGTCGAAGGCACGGATAGCTCAGGCCCTGGAACCGTTGCCCCCGCCGGCTCGGGATTATTCGGGCTTGCGCCTGTTCGTGAATGGACTACGGGACAACAACCGCCGGTATCCTGTGATAGCAATACCGCTTTTCTGAACCTGAACAGGTCGTGTCAAAGTGCGGAGAACTTCGATGAGTAATGACTTATGAAAATCGAAAATGCGCCTGTCGCGAATTGGCTGGTGAGCACCGCGGTCGTGATTGGCCTGCTGGTAGTCGGGCGGCCTTTGTTGGTCCCATTCCTGTTCGCAGTCTTGCTATGGACGGTGTTCAACGCCGTCATCGACAGACTCAAACGTCTCAAATTTCCGCCCTGGCTTGCCTGGTTCAGTTCGCTCGCATTGATCGCTGCTGCGCTGTATCTCGTCGCGCGCATCCTGGGCAATGAGGCTACCGCAGTCGCAAGTCTCGGCCCCGCTTACATCGCCAAATTGGAGGCACTCTCGACCAAGTGGTTCGCATTCCTGCGCCTGGGACCGGCACTCAGCCTCAAAGATCTCATCGGCAGATATGATGTGACCGGAATGCTGGGACAAACTGCCAGCTCGGTAGGAGGCATCTTCTTCCAGCTGATGCTCATCGCGACCTATGTCGGCTTTCTCATTACCGAGCAGCGTGCTTTACCGGCAAAACTCGCCAGGCTGACCGACGATGTCGCTCGCCGGGACGAAGGGAAGGAAGTCATCCACATCGTCGCCCGGCAGGTCCAAACCTATCTCGGCGTCTGTACCTTGCTGAGCGCCGCGATGGCCGGAGTCACTTACGCAACCTTGAGGCTGCTTGGCATCGATTTTGCCGGCTTCTGGGCCCTCGTGATGTTTCTACTCACTTATATTCCCGTCATTGGCTCGGTGGGCGTGTTGCTCCCTTCGCTTATGGCGTTGCTCCAGTTTGGCTCGCTGACCGCTTTTCTCGCCGTTGCCGCCACGCTCAGCATGGCGCACTTCTTTCTCACCAATGTCCTACAGACGGTTTTGCTGGGGCGATCGCTAAATCTGAGCCCGCTCGCCATTATTTTGTCGCTTACTTTTTGGGGCCTGGTTTGGGGTGTCGCCGGCCTTTTTCTCGCCGTTCCGATTACGGCGGCAATTGCCATCGTTTGCGAACACATTGACGGGCTTCGCTGGGTTGCGGTTGTGCTCGCCGGCCCTGGCCTGCGACATCCACGAGCCCCTGCCTCGACTGCCCTTTCCGGCCGCTTGCCCAAAACTACTCGAGCGTGAAACTGGCGACGGCGGCGGCTCGCTCAATGCTCACGGCCGCTTTAAAGTGGAGTAAGGTATAGCAAGCTCAAAAGGGGACCAGTGTGATGCCAACCAGTCTCTCCCGCCGCGATCTCCTGCACACAGGCACCACAACTGCAGCGCTGTTCGGTCTATCCGCTGTCGACGCCTTACCCGCGCAAGCTCAGGCCGGCGCCCGATGCGAGAGCGCGGACGACCTGTTTTATCGCGAAGACTGGTTCGGCGAGCCCTGGCGCAATCCGGAAACCGCGATCCTTATCCACGGCAACGATGAGTCCAGCATCGTCTGGTACGAATGGATTCCGCGCACGGGGCGCGAATTTCGCGTGCTTCGGCCCGATCTGCCGGGCTTCGGCCGCACCAGCGTGCCGCCAGGATTCGAATGGTCGTTACCGAATCTCGCGACATTCATCGCGCATGTGCTGGACAAAGCCGGCGTGGATAAAGCCCACATCGTCGGCGCCAAGACCGGCGGTGCGATCGCAATGCAGTTCGCCGCCGATTATCCGGACCGCACAATAACGCTTTCGGTCGCCAGCGGCCCTGCCTCCGTGATTCAGATTTCCAATCCGTCACCAATTCCGCAACACGACCGGCTTGGTTCGCACGCGCCGAAAGAAATGGTCGACTACTGGAACACGATGTTCGCCAACGCGCCGGAAGCGGGCAAAAAGGGGCTGGATTTCGTGTTGTCGAAATTCGATCTCGCGCGCGACGGCGTGTTGCAGCGCATCCACGCGCCGGCGCTGATCATCACTGCCGACAAGAGCGTACTGCAATCGGTTGAAAAGGTGCGCCAGTATCAGCGGCTGATTCCAAATTCGCGGCTCGTCGTGATCAACAGCGATGCCTACCACATCGCCGCAGCGAATGCGGATGAGTGCGTGTCGAACGTGCTCGCCTTCATCAGGGATGCCGGGCAAAAGACCTGAGCGCACGGCGATCTTTCGCGCCAAGTTCAATCAGGCGCTGCCGCCCTCGACTGTGCAGCCATCGGTACGCCAACGCAGCATGCCGCCGGCGAGATTTGCCAAATCCGTGAATCCGGCTTTGCGCAGTATCGCGATCGCCTGCGCTGAGCGGCTTCCGGCGCGGCACACCGCAACGACCGGGTGTTCTTTCGACAACTCGCCCGAACGCGCCGAAAGTTCGCCGAGTGGAATGAAAATGGCGCCAGGAATGTGGCCGAGCGGGCCCGTGAACTCGTTGCGCTCGCGCACATCGAGAATTTGCACCGGCCCCTGATATTCTTCGAGAACTCGCGGCTGAACTTCCCAAATACCGGCAAATGTGAAGGACAGCGGCGCCCAGACGGGATCGGCAGAATCCGGTGGATCGCCTGCCGGGCGGCCACATTTGAGGTTGGCCGGCACGGCAATGTCGATCCGCGCGGGATGCGGAAGATGCAGATTTGTCATGTGACCGATGAAGTCTGCGGCGTTCACCTCACCGCCGAGCCGGGGATTGAACCGCCGTTCCTCGCCGGCCGACGTGACAGTGAGACCACGATAATCATGTGCGGGGTAAAGCAGGCAAGTGTCCGGCAGCGTGAAAATCTGCTCACGCACCGAACGATACATGCTTGCGGCATCGCCGCCCTGGAAATCAGTGCGCCCGGTGCCGCGGATGAGAAGACAATCACCGGTGAATGCCATGCTCTGATCGTCGAGGACATACGTGAGGCAGCCGCGAGTATGGCCGGGAGTCGCCCGGACTTCTAACCGGCGTTCGCCGAAGGCGACGGTATCACCGGATTCGAGCCATCGATCGGCGCCTTCGGCGCCACTCGCACCTGCAAGCGCCATTTCTGCGCCCAGCCTGCGCTTCAGCAAATAAGCCGCCGTGACGTGATCCGCATGCACATGGGTATCCAGCGTCCATCGAAGCTTGATTCCGAGTTCGCCAATGAGTGCAGCATCGCGCCGCATCTGCTCGAACACGGGATCGATGATCACTCCTTCCCTCGTCGCGCCGTCGGCGAGCAAATAGGTGTAGGTCGAGGATTGGGCATCGAATAATTGGCGGAATATCAGCATCAAAGCCCTCCCACTCACCGTATCAATCTGCGTCTCCGAATTACTTGCCGCAAGGCGTGAGCAGCTCGCTCATTCAAGCGCCCCGTGGAAAGTGTAGCATCAATCGTCAAGAGTTTGGGCCGGAGCGCCTCACTCGGCCGGGGCGATTGCTTCATCGGACATGCTGGCGCTGGTTTCGTTGACCACGAGTGAGCGTGGGTTCAGAAATATTCAGACGTGCAGAGCCCCCCGCGGAGACCTCGCCATAACACGAACTACGAAAGCTAATCGGGGACGGAGAGGCCACTGAACACATTAAGGCGTGGCCGGCGGTTCATCCTGTCCCCAATCCTCTCACGCATCCGGGACCGCATCGCTCCCAATCCAGGCTTTTGAGGGCGCACAAATAACCCTTCCGGAACGGACTGGTGGACGCGCCCCACAATATTGACCAACCGGCGGCTCGTTTCAGAAGGCGCCCGAGGGGAAACGCCGTGAAGCGAGACGCCGGAGTTAATGAACCCAACCAGGGTGTTCGCGCTGTATTCGATCGTTCCAACAAGCTCGGCGTCATGCGGATCGGCTTCCCGCCCGACGAAGCAGCGGGGCACGCCCGGCTTCCAGCGGTAGATCTCGAAGTTGCCGCCGGCGACCCGGTCGTTGGGTGGGCGAAAGTAAAGCAGCATTGCAAACAACTCGTCCGGCGCATCTGTATGGACGCTGCGGGTACTGCTCATCCGCTGCGCCCGTGTATTGATCCCGATCTGGCAGTCCAGCGCAACATGCGCACTGGCGGCAGCCGGATCAAAGCGGACTCCGGTAGTCCACTCGATCGCTTTGCGTCCGAACCGGCCTTCTAATTCGGGATACGTCTCCTGGAGATGCTGTCCGAACAGTGCGACGAATTCGCGGAAAAATTGTTCGGAGACATGATACTCCACAAAGTCGCACCACGCTTGCCCGACCGCCTGCCGATTTGCGAGGGCACGATAGGCACACAAATCATAGCGATGGTTCTGGCGGATGTAATATTTCTCCGCAGCCCCGCTAAGCCGCAGGATCGTCTCATCACCCGGATAGGTAGCTGCGAGTTCATTGTAGGTGTCCAGCGGCAGGCAGTCCGCAATCACAATATGAGGAAACGGATCTGTGCGGATTTCGGCGCGGCTCACATTGCGCAACACGCTGGGCGCATAAGACACGGGTTCTCCTCTGAGAGAAATCAGCGTGCAAATTATCACGTCCAAAAACAATTTGCGGGCTTTACGTCGTAACAGACCAGTCTCTCTGAC
>JAGWSK010000199.1 GCA_028869355.1 Alphaproteobacteria bacterium
ACCGGTGATGGATGTGTGTGCCCACGCGCCCGAAAGGCCCGGAATCGAAGTGTTGGTTGATTCCGCAGCCCCCGCCATTGCAGGCGCCGCTG
Source organism: Alphaproteobacteria bacterium (assembly GCA_028869355.1). Classification (GTDB taxonomy): domain Bacteria; phylum Pseudomonadota; class Alphaproteobacteria; order Micropepsales; family Micropepsaceae; genus CAIYRG01. The sequence goes on from JAGWSK010000199.1 coordinate 93, forward strand.
CGACCAGGAACGCCGCCCAGACCATGTCGCATCGCGAATTCATGGACGCAAATCTACATTTTTCGCGCATCCGCCTGAAGAGGTCCTTCGTCCGGGCAATCCTGGTTCAGCGGCCGGTCAGGTCGATTACGCTTGTACGGACACAACACTCCAACGTATCGTATACCTACGGTTGCATGGGCGGGCTCGATCCGCCTCACATCGAGGCCGGGACCGTCGATGGACTTGGGGAGAAGCCATGCACGGAATGATCAAGACAATTGGCGAGGAAAGCCTGCCGCGTGCCGCGTCCAACGTGCGCAAAGCGACGATCGATGGCAACGAGGCCGTCGCGAGAATTGCTTATAAAACCAACGAAGTTTGCATCATTTACCCGATCACGCCCGCCTCGCCGATGGGCGAGCACGCGGATGCATGGGCGACCAAAGGTGAGACCAACATCTGGGGTGTGGTTCCCGATGTCTCACAGATGCAGAGCGAAGGAGGTGCGGCGGGTTCCGTGCACGGATCGCTGCAGACAGGCGCGCTGACGACCACATTCACGGCCTCGCAGGGCCTGCTGTTGATGATCCCGAATATGTACAAAATCGCCGGCGAATTGACCTCCACGGTCTTTCACATCGCGTCGCGATCCATTGCCGCGCAAGCCTTATCGATCTTCGGCGATCATCAGGATGTGATGGCCGCGCGCCAGACCGGATTTGCCATGCTGTGTTCCAGCTCGGTTCAGGAAGCGCAGGACATGGCCTTGATCAGTCAGGCGGCTACGCTCGAAAGCCGCGTGCCGTTCGTGCATTTCTTCGACGGTTTCCGCACTTCGCACGAGATCAACACGATCGACCTGATCGAGGATTATCAGATTGCCGCGATGATCGACAACAAGTACGTCCATCAACATCGCAATCGCGCGCTGAATCCTGAGCGGCCGTTCATCCGTGGCACGGCACAAAATCCGGATACCTATTTCCAGGGGCGTGAAACCGTAAATCCGTATTACGCGGCGGTTTCAGGCATCGTGCAATCCTGCATGGATCGCTTTGCGGATCTGACCGGTCGCAAGTACGAACTTTGCGAATATTACGGTGCGCCGGATGCGGAACGGATGATCATTGTGCTCGGCTCGGCAGGCAACGTCGTCAAGGAAACACTGAACCACCTGGCCTTATCGGGCGACGAAAAGCTCGGCGTGATCAAGGTTCATCTCTACCGGCCGTTTCCCGGGGCCGAACTGATCGCGAAGATTCCGGCAACGGTCAAAGCCATTGCCGTGCTCGATCGCACCAAGGAACCCGGCGCCGGCGGCGAACCTCTATACAAGGACGTGGTGGCCGCTGTGGCGGAAGCCTACACGGGCGGTACTCTGCCCTGCGCCGGATTCCCCATCATTGTCGGCGGCCGTTATGGCCTGTCGTCGAAAGATTTCACGCCGGCGATGGCAAAAGGCGTGTTCGACGAGTTGAAAAAATCGCGCCCGAAAAACAGTTTTACCGTCGGCATCATCGACGACGTATCCAGGAGCAGCATCGATTACGATCCGGGATTCGTCATCGACCATCCCAAAATCTATTCCGCCATGTTCTACGGCCAGGGCGGCGACGGAACCGTCGGGTCGAACAAGAATTCGGTGCAGATCATCGGCAAAACCGGTTTGGAGGCGCAGGCGTATTTTTATTACGATTCCAAGAAGGCGGGCTCACAAACCATCTCTCACTTGCGTTTTGGCCCGGAAAAAATCGAATCCCCCTACTACATCCAAAAAGCCAATTTCGTCGCCTGCCATCTGTTCAGCTACCTCTATAAGAACGATGTGCTCGAATACGCCGACCATGGTGCTACCGTTCTTCTCAACAGCTCCTATGGACCCGACGAAGTCTGGGATCATCTGCCGCGCGAAGTGCAAGGGCAGATCATCGACAAGCAACTGAAGCTCTATGTGATCGACGCTTACAAGGTCGCCGAAGACGCCGGACTCGGCCGGCGCATCAGCACGATCATGCAGACGTGCTTCTTCGCGATTTCGGGCATCCTTCCGAAGGACGAGGCGATCGAACGGATCAAGCAGGCGATCCACAAGACGTTCAATCGCAAGGGCGACAAGGTCGTCCAGATGAATTACGCGGCCGTTGATCGGGCGTTGGATAATCTGACGCTGGTCCCTGTGCCGAACGAGGTCACCAGCACTTTCGACATGCCGCCGCCCACGCTGCCCGGAGCGCCTCCTTTCGTTCAGAATGTTATCGGCGCGATGATTGCCGGCCGCGGCGATCAGTTGCCGGTCAGCGCCTTGCCGGTCGACGGAACCTATCCATCCGGCACGACGGCCTGGGAGACCAAGGACCTGACAACGGAAATTCCGGTCTGGGAGCCGCAGATTTGCGCCCAGTGCGGCAATTGCGAAATCGTCTGCCCGCACGCCGTCATCCGGATGAAGAGCTACGACAAGAGCGCACTTGATGCCGCTCCGGAGTCATTCAAGGCGATTCGGCTGAAAGGGCGTGGCGTCGATTCCGATCAGCGCTACACATTACAGATTGTCGCCGACGCGTGCACGGGATGCGGCCTGTGCGTATCGGCCTGCCCGGTCGACGACCCGGCGCGGCCCCGGTTCAAAGCCATCAACATGGCCAAAAAGGACCCGATCCTCGAACAGGAGCGAGCGAATTGGGATTTCTTCAAGACGCTCCCGGTCACGGAGCGCGGAGATCTGCAAAGTCTGCGGATGCGCGAAACGCAGATGATGACGCCGCAGTTCGAGTTTTCCGGCGCTTGCGCCGGTTGCGGCGAGACGCCCTATCTCAAGCTGTTGACGCAGTTGTACGGGGATCATCTTTATGTCGCCAACGCCACCGGCTGCTCGTCAATCTTCGGCGGCAATCAGCCGACGACACCCTGGGCCACGGACACCCACGGCCGCGGACCGGCCTGGGCCAATTCGCTGTTCGAAGACAATGCGGAATTCGGCTACGGTTTCCGGCTGACGCTCGACAAGCTGGGCCAATACGCGCGCAAGTCGTTGAAGGAGCTCGCGCCGAAACTGGGCGATGACTTCGCCAGACACATTCTCGATGCGCCGCAGGAAACCGGCACGGAATTGACCGCCCAGCGGGCCCGTCTCGAGGAGCTGCGCCGGCGCCTGCAAAAAATTCCCGATCCCAGGGCCAAGGATCTGCACGCGCTGACCGACCATCTGTTGAAGCGCGTCGTCTGGATCGTCGGTGGCGACGGTTGGGCCTACGATATCGGTTCCGGCGGACTCGATCACGTCCTGGCCAACAACCGCGACGTGAATGTCCTGGTCATGGACACCGAGGTCTATTCCAACACCGGCGGCCAGAAATCAAAGGCAACCCCCCGCGCCGCAACCGCGAAGTTCGCCACTGGAGGTAAGTACGTCGCCAAGAAGGATCTGGGACTCATCGCGATCGAATACGGCCATGTCTATGTCGCCCAGATCGCTTTCGGCGCCGATCCGAAACAGACGGTCAAGGCCATGCAGGAGGCCACCGCTCATCCTGGGCCGTCCATCCTGATCGCCTACGCCACCTGCATCGCGCACGGGTTCGATCTCACGCATACGGTCGATCATATGAAAGGCGCCGTCCATAGCGGTTATTGGCCGTTGTACCGGTACAATCCGGCGTTGCGGGAAGTCGGCCGCAATCCGATGCAGATCGATTCGGCCGCTCCCAGCATCAGCTTCAAGGACTTTGCCGCGACCGAGAATCGCTACCGCGCCTTGTCGAAAAGCAACCCGGGCGCGGCGGACGCACTCATGGACCTGGCCCAGGCCGACGTCATGAAACGATGGGAAGCAGTTCAACGCCTGGCTGCGGGAGTAACAGTCTAGTGCCGGCCAAACGAAGCGTATTGACGATCGAGCCCGGTCGCAACCGGATGCCGCATTTTTCGCTGTCGCGGGAAACCGGCTTCGCCAACCAGCCGAAAGATATGGACTGGCTGCAGAAGAACATTCCCTGCCAGGCCGCATGCCCTGCGCATACGCGTATTCCCGATTATCTCGGCGAGATCACCAGGGGCAATTACGACCAGGCCTATTTCATCAATCTGGTCGATAATGTCTTTCCCGCGGTGCTGGGCCGGGTATGCTCGCGCCCCTGCGAAGACGTCTGCCGCCACGGCCGCGAAGGATTGGGCGATCCCGTCGCAATCTGCTTTTCGAAGCGCGCGGCGGCCGATCTCGGATCGGGCAAACTCGTCGTACTGAATTCGCTCTATCCCAAAACCGGAAAGACGATCGCGATTATCGGCGCCGGGCCGGCGGGCCTTGCAGCGGCGCGGGAACTCGCGCTGTATGGTCACACGCCGACGGTTTTTGAAAAGCACTCGTCTCCGGGCGGCATGATGAATCAGGGAATCCCGGAATTCCGGCTGCCGCGCGACATCATCGACAAGGAAATCGAACAGATTCGCCAGCTTGGCGTCGAGATTCGCTGCAATCAAAATGCCGGAACCGATGTCACAGTTGAAAAGCTTCTGAAGTCCTATGACGCGGTGATCATCGCGGCCGGCACGCTCGCCCCGAACATTCTGGAATTGCCGGGTAAGGATTTGGCCGGCATCCATCACGGGCTCGATTTCCTGCTCGAGGCAAATGAGACGGGGAAGTCCGAGATCGGCGATCGGGTCATCGTCATCGGTGGCGGCTTCACCGCGATGGACTGCGCGCGGACCGCTATCCGGTTGGGGGCAAAATCGAGCGTCTATTATCGCCGCTCGCGAACCGAGATGGCGGTAACCAAAGATGAAGTCGATGAGTTGATCCACGAGGATATTCCGCTCGAGCTGATGGTCGGACCCGCCGCGTATCTCGCCAACCGCAATGGCCGCGATCGGGTCAACCAGATGCGGTTCATCCGCAATGAGCTTGGCGAACCGGATGCGAGCGGACGACGCCGGCCCGTCGCGGTGGCGGGAAGCGAATTCGATGTCGACGTTGACACCGTCCTGCTCGCGACTGGCCAATGGCAGGACACGACGTGGCTCGGCAAATCGATCGCTCCGAAAGTGCTCGACAAAAATGGCTGGATCCGGAAGGGCTCACCCGTTTCGACCGATCAGCCCGGACTGTTCCTCGCCGGTGATTACTCGATCGGCGCTTCAACCCTGATCCAGGCGATCGGCCACGCCAAGGAATGCGCGCGCGCCGTCGACGAGTACCTGATGGGCGAGTCGCGCGTGCTCGATGTTGCCGAAATTACCGGTGGCGTGACCGACACCGGGCGCATCCCGGACATGGACGACATTCCGCGCCAGGCAAACCCGACCATTCCTCTCGAGAAGCGGTCGCTTCGCGCCGAAGTCGATACGGGCTACACCGCGCAGCTCGCAAACCGGGAAACCATGCGGTGCTACCTGTGCCACTTCAAGTTTGAGATCGACAACGACATTTGCATCTACTGCGAAAAGTGCCTGGCGGTAAAACCGCACGACAACTGTATCGTGCGTGTCGATGAACTGATTTATGATCAACAGGGCCGGATCACCGGCCATGTCCCGGCCAGTGACGCAACACCGCATCACTACCCCCTGCTGTATATCGATCAGGACAATTGCACCCGCTGCGGGCGGTGTGAAAAGGTGTGTCCGGTCGAGTGCATTTCGATCCAGAAAGTCACTTACAATACGAGTCGCATGTGCGACGTGGCGCAGGTGGTGTCGCCAACCAGGGACGAGACCTTCATGGGCGACACGCTCGGCGAGGCCAAAGGGGCGATGGTCAGATGGCTGACCGCTCATCCTGGTGCAGTCGTGAAAAAAGAATATGCGCCGATCGAGACGCCACCTTCTCCGGGTGAGAACCGGACGGTCTTCATCCGAATCGAGTTCGACGAGCCACCACAGGCCAGTCCCGATTAAGAAGAAAAAGTGAAAGCAAGCCTGGCGCCAGGCGAAGCCGTCGGACGAGAATTCGACCTCTTCCTGGTCAGGCCGAAACCGTTGTGGACCAGCCGAAGCGCGGCGCAAGCTGCTGCAGCACGGCCTCCGTGGTTCGCGTACAGCGCGCGCCCAGGAACGGGAAAAGCTCCGTCACCGCTGCGGCGAGCTTCTTGTCCAATGCCCGGCGGAGGAGCTTTCTCGCGCGGAAGTGCCGGGTCCGAACGGTTTCGGGCTTAATGCCCAATGCGAGTGCCGTTTCCTCGATGCTGCATTCGTCGATGTCGCGAAGAACGAATACCAGGCGAAACGGTTCGGGCAAGTCGTCGATCGCGTGCTCAAGCAGGCTGCGTAATTGCGACCGGGTCATTTCGCGCTCCGGATCTCCCGCCTCCACAAGCGACGGAAACATCAGTATTTCCGCGCCCTTTGCCTGCATCCCTTCGATCGCATCGATTGCGACCATGCGCCGGCGCCGGCGCAGCCGGCCGCGCGCCTCATTCAGCGTGATGGAAGTGAGCCAGGTCAGCAGGCTGGAATCGCCCCGGAACGTCGCGAGATTGGAAAATGCGCGCGTATAAGCCTCCTGCAGCGCGTCCTCCGCCTCATCCGAATCGCGCAACACACTGCGTGCAATGCGGAAGAGCCGCTGATTGCAGCGGGTCATAATCTCGCGGAACGCTTCGCGATCGCCCTGCCGCGCGAATGCAACAAGCTGGCCTTCGTCCAGCCTGCTGCGGTCAATGGCCTCGGTCCCTGGCTTCATGGCCGCTCCAAAACTGGATTCGATGCTGCAGACGGAAAAATGTTCCCGGGTTTTTTCGCGATAATTCCCGGAACAGCTGAAGCAAACCCGCATCTAATCGTCATCGACCACAACATTGAAGGACAACCGCCATGATACGAAGATTTGCTGCTGTGCTGGCGCTGGCACTCGCTGTCGCGCCGGCCGCCGCGAAAGAAGAAAAGCTCAACGACGCGCAGATCGCCCATATTGCCTACACCGCCGGCCAGATCGATATCCAGGCCGCGAATCTCGCGCTCGCCAAATCCCATGATAATATGGTGCGCGGCTTTGCCCAGGAGATGGTCCGCGATCACACCGCGGTGAATGACAAAGCGCTTGCGCTGGTAAAAAAGCTCGGCGTCACGCCGGAAGCAAATCCGGTCAGCGCCTCCCTGACCGAAGCGGCAGACAAGAAGCGTTCACAGCTCAATCATCTTGATGGCGCCGCGTTCGACCGGGCATATGTCGAAAACGAAGTCGCCTACCACAAGACGGTCAATGGCGCGCTCTCGAAAACACTTATTCCGGACGCTTCAGATCCAGAGTTGAAGCAACTGCTGGAAACCGGACTGAAGCTGTTTGAGCAGCATCAGGAGCATGCCGAGCATGTCGCGGCGATGATGCATTAGGCGCAATGACTTCGATATCCGCTCGCGCCGGTTTTTGCCTGCTTGCGATCTTCACATCGGCAGCCGCCCCGGCTCCAACGGCACACAGGTTCCGCATCGTTATTCAGGACCTTGCCTTTGGCGCCGCGCCGGCGGGAATCCGGGTCGGCGATACGGTCGAATGGGATAATCAGGACATCCTGGTACATTCAGTAACGGCGCAGGATCAGAGCTTTGACGCTGATGTGAAACCGGGCGCAAAGGTCAGTTTCACGATGCACCGAGCCGGGGTGATCCGCTATCTCTGCAAATATCACCCCGGCATGCAGGGCATACTCAACGTCGGTGAGTAGAGGCTTAGAGTGACTACGCGGCAACCGTGCGCAAAATTTTTGGCACCTGAGCGCGAAGCGCTCAGCATCAGCTACCGCCCGACACGACATCCGCCGCATCATCCGCAGTGAAGTCAAAGCTCCGGCGATCATGCTATGGATTCCCGAGGAGTCCGGCCATGCCGATGAATGTCTCGCCTGCGGGAATTGAAGCAATCAAACAGCGCGAAGGCTTCACGCCCACGCCGATCTCCGACGGCGCACGGCAGGAAATCGGCTACGGCCACGATATTCTGCCGGGCGAGAACATCCCCTCACCGATCGACGAAGCGGCCGCAACACAGCTTCTGGAAGATGATCTCGTTCCTGTCGCCACCGTCATCAACGACAGCGTTTCCGTGCCGCTGAATCAGAATCAGTTCGATGCACTTGCGTCGTTTGTGTACAACATTGGCGCCAGTGCATTCCGCAATTCGACTCTGTTGAAGCTCTTGAACCTGGGCGACTACGCCGGCGCGGCCGGACAGTTCGGACGATGGAATATGTCTGGCGGCCGTGTGAACGCCGGGCTTGTAGCGCGGCGGAAAAGCGAAGCCGCGCAGTTTACCTCGCCAGTCGCGGACGTCTCCACAACGGCGACCTCGTGACGACCGTAGTGACCCCAACCGGCGCCGTCAGCACAACGCCGCCGGGTGATGTCAAACGGAGGGCCGGCATAGAGCGGTGCGCGCCGCGGGGGAATGGGTGTAGCGTAGGACGGTGGACGTTGATCGGGGGACGGGATGACAAAGACGCTCTTTTCCGCGCACGGCCTGGGTTGGCGGCAGCGTTTGGTTCTTTGTGCTGCGGCGGTCATGTTTGTTGCGGCCGCCGGGGTGACGGAGGCGAGGACATA
>JAGWSK010000200.1 GCA_028869355.1 Alphaproteobacteria bacterium
AACGCACTCACTTGCACCGCGGTGGCCTTTTCCAGTGTTCCCATTGCGATCTCGGTCAGTTTTTTCATCGCCGGCCGGGCAAATTTTTTCTGCGCCCATGTCCGGATGCGCTGCGATCCGGCGGCAAACACCGGCGGTATTTTTCCGTCCGCGGCCGATACTGTGTGATCAAATTTATCTGTCATGGTGGTTCTCCGATAAAGAATGCCCACGGAATGTCCCTGGTGGGTACCGGCCTTTCTGCATTTCGCCGGCCTGTCAAAGGAACAGTTCCAAGCTTCGCGAACAGTATAGTCCTATCCCTGCACCTGTCAAGCGGCTTTTTCCGCTACCAGAGGATTGACATGAAATAGGCCTTATCCTATGTCACTCCGGAAAATCTCCGGAGGAAAATGGATGACGGAAACACCGGCGCAGCTAGCGGAGGCAGGCGATCAGCGGCACGAGCCCACGATGCGCGAATTCGTGCTGTCGGAAATCCGCCGGCTGACGGCGGAGAATGGCGGGCGGGTGCCGGGCGCGGAAAAATTCAACCGCATCACGCATCTGTCGCAGTCCTACTGGAAAGGCGAAATCTGGCTGTGCTGGAACGATGCGGTGCGCGATGCCGGACTCGCGCCCAATACCAAGACGCCCCGGCTGGATGACGATCAGATGCTGTTCGATCTTGCCGTGGCGATCCGCAAATTCGGTCACATCCCGACGACTGCGGAATTGCGCAACTACCGCAAATCGGCGCGGCTGCCGGCGCAGAAGACCTATATCAATCATTTCGGCGGCAAGCGCGCGATGCTGATCCGCCTGAAATCCTGGGTTCAGGACCGGCCGGAATGGTCAGATGTCGCGGCGCTGCTCGCGGATGTGAGCGACGATGAACCCGAGCCGCCGCGCTGGACCGGCGCCGTGTACATGATGCGGGCCGGGCCGCTGTTTAAAATCGGGTGCAGCCGCAAGCCGGACCAGCGAACCCGAACAGTGGCGTTCGGCGTGCCGGCCGAAGCGGTAGTGATCCATGTGATCGAGACCGACGATCCCTTTGGTGTGGAAGCCTATTGGCACCGGCGCTTTGCGGATAAGCGGGCTCGCGGCGAATGGTTCCGGCTGTCGGCCGACGAGATTGCCGCCTTCCGGGCGCGGAAGACGCAATAGGATTCGCCTCTCCCCTTGAGGGAGAGGGACGCCGCGCCCGCACTTGCGGCACGCAAGTGCGCATTGGCGCGGCTGGGTGAGGGGTGCGTTTTGAGCACCTTGATGGCGCGATAAAAATTCAGCGCATGGAAGAATTGTCATGGCAAGTCGGAAGAAACTGATAGTGTTCGAGCGGCTGCGAAAATGCGCGCTCGCCTTTCCCGAATCGCACGAGGATCATCCCTGGGGCGAGACCGCGATCAAGGTGCGCGGCAAGGTGTTTGTGTTTCTCGGCGCAGATGGGCTGACGGTGAAGCTGCCGCGGTCGTTCGAATTCGCGTTGGATTATCCCGGCACGAAGCCGGCCGCGTACGGACTCGGAAAGAGCGGCTGGATTTCGTCCGGCTTCGGCGCCCGGAATGCACCGCCGCTGGATGTGCTGGAGCACTGGATTGCGGAAAGTTACAGCGCGGTGGCGCCGAAGAAACTGAGCGCCAATTCGGCGGGGCGCAGCAAGGCGCCGAAATCGGGATTGCGTTCAAGATTGCCGAAACTGTGATATTCTTTTGTGGCGTTTCAGCGATCAGGCCGAGTCATGCGCGCTGCGTTTGACTATAGCTTGTCCAAAGTACTGTCCATTGTCGCGCTGGTTTGCGTCAGCGCTTTCGCATTGGACGCATCGGCACAATCCGCGCCGAGCGCCTATACCAATGCAGCGGCTGCATCACCGCAGGTGATCGGACTGGGTCTGTCCAAATTGCATTGGGGTATGAGCCCGGAGGAAGTTCAAGGTGCATACCCTGCACTCGGATGGGCACGAGAGTCCGAAGCCGACGTGGAATTGACAGGAAGCTATCGGACCCTCGGCTGCACGTTCACGATCACAGCCACATTTCTCGGTCAGCCATCACCGGTTCTGAAACGCGTTGGTTTGGACACCAACAAGGTCGGGTGTTCGCGCGACGTGCAGGAATCATTGGTTCAGCAATTCGGCGCGGCGGAGCAGCAAACGAGTCCCTTTGGCATAGTGAGTCGCGAATGGCGGATTGATCCGAACGATGTCCGTTTCGTTCAGTATCCAGACGGCCGGCTCGGCGCACCACAGCGCATCAGCGTAGTTTTTGCCGACCTGACGGATGCAGTTTACATAGGGCAGTAACCGGTCCGGCACTGGCAGAGTTGGACCTAAGCGCTCCCCTCACCCAGCGCGCCAGAAAGCGCGTGGGTAGGTAAGTGCCGGTACAGCGACCAGCATTTTTTCGCGCGGCAGACGCCGCGCGGATGGGTCCCCTTCCCGCCCTCCTTCGCCAAGGCTTCGGAGGGCGCCGGGGATGACACGGGGTTAGAAATCGGGGGTGGTGGCGGTGGGGATTGGGCCGACGTCGAGGCCGAACCAGGATGCGTTGTTCTCGGCGCAGACCTGTTCATCCCAACGCGATTGGGTCTCGCGCCGGTAATGCTGGCGCGCATTCCACGGCATCGCAAAGGCGCCGGGATCCTCGACATGAAGATTGACTTCGAGCGATTTGCCGCCATCGGCGACCCGGTAGCGCTCGATAACATGTAATTTGTCCGTGTGCGGAGTGCGATAGCTGTCGACGAAAGTCCTGTCGTTCAGGCCGATGGTGTCAATCACGAGTTCATCGCCTTCGTAATGCCCGACCGATTCGCCGAACCAGGACGGCTTCGGATGGGCCGAATGCGGGACGTCGAGATAAATGTGCCGGACCATGTTGTCCTCGGTCCAGACCATCACGATCTCTTTGGGGAATTGCAGGAAATAGACCGGACGCACGGGATAGAGCACCCAGCCCGGCACACCGATCGGCCAGCAGCGTTCTTTCGGCGTCATCATCGCTTTGCCCGACAGCGCGATCTGATTGACCTTG
>JAGWSK010000023.1 GCA_028869355.1 Alphaproteobacteria bacterium
CGGCATGAACATGGGTATCCAGGATGCGGTCGATCTCGGCTGGAAACTGGCTGCGGTACTGAAGGGTTGGGGCGGTAAGAATTTGCTCGCCTCCTACGATATCGAACGCCGTCCGGTGGCGATACGAAATGTCCGCGAGGCCAGTGGCAACCTCAATCGCATGCTCAGCCCACGGAGGATGAAGGCGCCGCCGGAGGCATTCCTGCCCGGTCCCGCCGGCGATGCGGCACGCAAGACATTCGGCCGCGCGTACACGGAGATGATGAAGCGGGAATGGTTCTCCATCGGAATCCATCTCGGCTATCGCTACGAGAACTCGCCGATTATCATTGCGGATGGCACGCCGGAGCCGCCCGACACGGTGATGACCTATGATCAAACAGCGCGCCCCGGTCATCGCGCGCCACATGCCTGGCTGGCGCCGGGGCGTTCGACGCTCGATTTGTTCGGGCAGGGATTCGTGCTGTTGCGTTTGGGCGAGCACGCGCCCGGCGCTCAACCCTGGCTCGATGCTGCGGAACGCGCCGGGCTCCCGCTTCAGGACATTCCGATTTCATCGGATGAGATATTGCATCTGTACGGCAACTGCGTCGTCCTGGTGCGTCCGGACGGACATGTCTGCTGGCGCGGCGACGACAATCGGGCCGATCCACAGCGCATCATCGACATTGTACGGGGCGCGGCATGACAGATGACTTGATGCGCGCGGGTAGCCTCGATGAGCTTTACACGCTGCTGAAGCCGCTGAGCACCGGGCCGGGCTGGAACAAGCCGGCGCCATCGCTATGGGACGAGCCGCGCAAGACTTTTGTGCCGTTCCGCTGGCGATACGATCAGGCGAAGGCTGCGCTCGGTGCGGCTGGACGGCTGATCAACACGGAGCTTGCCGAGCGCCGCAATCTGATCCTGTTCAATCCCGTTCCCGGCAATGATTACGCGACCACCCGCACGCTGCTCGCCGCCTATCAGATGATTCTGCCGCAGGAGAAAGCGCGTTCGCACCGTCACACGCCGAACGCGCTACGCCTGATCGTCGATGCCGATGACGGTGCGTATACTGTTGTTGACGGGGTGAAGTTGATGATGCGGCCGGGCGATGTGTTGCTGACGCCCAACTGGTGCTGGCACGGCCATGGCAATGAATCGCCGGCGCCGGCTTATTGGATTGATTTTCTCGATACGCCGCTGATCCATGCACTGGAGCCGATGTTTTTCGAGCCGCATCCAGAAACGTACGAACCGGTGACCAGGACCACGACGGAATCGCCGATGCGCTTTGGCTGGGAAGACACGCTGCGCCGCCTCAGCGAAGCGGCGAAAACGCCGTCAGGTCCTTATGGAACGCAAATTGAATTGGGCAACCCTGCGATGGCGACCATTTCGCTGCACATGGTGCTTCTGCAATCCGGTGCGGAAACTGCGGCTCACCGCACCACTTCGAACAACATCTATGCCGTCGCGCAAGGTCACGGCGCATCGGTAATTGACGGTCAGAGTTTTGTCTGGTCGCGCGGCGACGTCATCGCGGTGCCCGCCTGGCGTCCGCACAGCCACTGCGCAAATGAGGATTCCGTTTTATTGCGTGTCAGCGACGAACCAGTGCTGCAAAAGCTGGATTTGCTACGTTGCGACGCCGGATAGGTATCACCTGTACGGCGGCTGTTTGGTGCTCGCGGCGACGATTACGCAGGGAGAAAAATCTTCCTCGGCCCGGCTGGGCTGAGCGCCGAGAAATGCCGTCAGCGACCTCCTGCGGCCGTTCAACGCGAGATCAAAACTTGCCTGCGCATCGGCGCAATAAGCCGGGCCTTTGTTGGTACTCTGGAGCGATGACGCGTTGGCGAGCCGCTTCTTGAACGCATGGTATTTGACCGTGCCGGATTGGCCGTATAGCCGCCGGAAGAAAGCTTCGAGCTGATGATCCGAGGCCTGAAGTCCGCGGCGGTATCGTGTGACGAATCGGTCATATTCCGGGACGGCGTGACAGGATGAGGCAGCGATCATGAGATTCTGTTGAATCGCAGCCGCTCGCACCGCGTACATGTCCACCGGATTTGCACAGCCTGCGAACCGCTCCGCCGCTGCGCACATGTCCGCGAACATGGAGGTGAGCATTAGCGCCGCGGCGCCCGTCTTCAGAATCTTACGCATTGTCCCTCTCGGACTCAAAGGTCATCAGACCAGTGAGCCTACAGAGAAGGCGTGACTGCGAGTTTTTCCAATCCCGTGCAAATTAAGTGAATTGTTCGCAGCGGCGCCATTGGATTGTATGGTCACCGGAACCGATCGCTATTGAGACCTTCGGTCACAACTCCGAAAAGCCCTGGTCCAGCACTTCGGCGATGTGGAGCACGGGCAACTCGCCGGAGAGATGTGACAGGCAACCGACATTGTCGGACACAATCGCCGCGGCACTGGTCGATTTGATGTCCGCCAGTTTTTTTGCGCGCAGGCGCTCGGCGATCTGGGGCTGCAGCAGGCTATAGCTTCCCGCCGATCCGCAGCACAAATGAGCATCCGGAATCGGCGCAAGCGTGAAACCGGCCGCGCGGAGCAGCGCTTCA
>JAGWSK010000201.1 GCA_028869355.1 Alphaproteobacteria bacterium
CGCCGCCGCAATCGCATGCGTGATTGACGTCGCCGCCAGCAGCGGCAGACTCAAATGTCCCGGCGTATCGGTGAGAACGCTGCGGATCTGATCGCCGACCTGCGCCATGCCATTGGCGAGATTGGTCAGCGTCGCGCCCCATAGTCCGATCTTGGTCAGTGACAGCCGCGGCCGGTCATCCTCGAGCAGGTTGAGGAAATCCGCAGCGCGGTATAGCGCGTTCCCAATCATTATTTTCTCTCAGGAAGAAGAAAGATGCAGGAGCGAGTAGCGAGAAGCGAGGAACGAGATTGTGGCCGACTCCCCGGCCGCATCCCACGCGCGCAAATCGCCTTCGGCGATTTGTCACCGCGCGTGGGGCCCGGAAGCGGCGCTCAGGTTTTGAGAAACCTCTGGTCTCTCGCTTCTCGTTCCTCGTTCCTCGTTTCTCAAACGAGCATGGTGGGCAACTCCAGCGCCAGGCGGACGCCTTCCGCCAGGTCGTCATCCGAAAACACCCAGCCGCCGGCCTCATGCACGGCAATGGCGCGGCAAAGGCTCGCGAGCTGCGCCCGATCATCGAGCTGAAGCGGGTCGTCCGGGCCAACTCCCATCATCCGGCACACGGCCGCCACATAGGCGCCGGTGTCATTCTCGTTCGATGGCGCGTAAACCGCCATGATCTGCCGCACGCTGTGCAAGCCGCGATGCCATTTGGCGTTCAGGTCGCGCGCCAGGGCGCGAAAACCCCATTTGGGCGCCGCAAAGACACAGAACCGTTCCTCGGCCTGCTGCTCCGGCGTCATCGCGTCCTGTGCCTGCAATCCTTCCCAGGCGATATTCGTGCGCAGGATATTGCCCGGATTATTGTTCCGTACACTTCGTGGCACACTCATTTCTCGTCTCGCAAAAAAGATTGTCATGGCCCGGCCCACCGCGCTTCGCGCGGTCATCTTTGAATGTGCCGCGGCGCCCCGGCGCGCGTTGCGCGCCTTCTGTTGGGATTCCGCCGAATTCGCGTTGCGAATTCGGTCGGGGGCTGCGTGCGGGCGGGCCACCCGGCAGCTGCGCGTCTGCGCGGCAAAAATCTATGGATCATCAATTCGCGCGCGGTCTGCGCAAGTCGGTTACATCACACCGCTTGCCGGCGCGATCAGCCAGGGCAGTCGTCACTCCAGAACAAGACGTCCGGAATGCTACCGCGTTCCGGGAGATACTCACCCTCCGTCACCAACCGCAGGCACATGCCGTCTTTCTGATAATTCAGGATGCACGGGTTTGTGCCGGTTCCGGTGCATTCCTGCACTTCGATAAACCCCGCATTGAAAAACAGCCGCCCATCGCCAAATTGGTTTTCGCGCGTGCCGTCCGCCATTCGTTTGTCGATACGCACGGGCAACCAGCCGGCGTTCAGCAATGCCGCGCGCGCATCCAAAAATGATTCGCCTTTGCGCAGCGGATGCTCCGTGGGCGCCGCCCACAAATTTGGAGAAGCGAGCAGGATAATCAGCGAAGCGAGTGCTTCTACGATTCGAAGTTGCATGCCCAATCCTCCTTCGATAGCTCCATATTCTTTCCGATCAACGAAGGCGACCAAAGTAGTCGTTCCGGAATCCGCCGAGCGATCGGACCGCTCCATTCCGACTTCTTTGACTGTAATCCTGCGGCAGGGACTCCCACCTTTGCGCTGCGGAGAACACCGCGCCGTCGACGTCATTCGACAGCAGTTTCGGTAAGGCGCCTAACCTGTTGAGAAGATCGACTGCGGCGATATCCTGCGATGCCGGCGAAAAGTCGGTCAATCCCAAACGCTTTACTTCATCACCCCAGGTTCCATTATTGAACTGGTAGGCGCCAGCTTCTGTACTTTTGCCCACCTTGATATTTGGGTGCCGGGAGTAATCGTCAAAAGTGCCACCACCAACAATGACGTTGTAGCGATTGCCGCTTTCGGCATTACCCAGCGCACCGAGAAAAGCGCGCACGCGCGGCTCTTGAAGGAGTTGGTTTGCGGCATTGACGTTGGCGTTCTGAAAAGCTGTCGGTGCCGGCGGCGCTGCCGTTGAAGCCGCGTGAAATGCCTGCGCGCGCGCCAGCACTTCGTCCTGCGTAGCATCGTCCGGAGCAGTTACGTCGTAGACCGCACCGTCGGGTGAAGCGACCCTGAAAAGCGCCACCGCTGCACCTCCAAGAATTGCACATTAGCATAAGAACAAATAGAGAACAATTGCGACGGGCAGCCAAACTTCTACCACTGCGTCGCGGGTAGCTGCGATCCAGGTTCTGAACCCGAAATCTGCCGGCGCGACGCCTGTGAGCCCTTTACTACGACGCCAGAACGCCGATGGATTTCAGCGCCTTCACGATGTCACCGATCGTGTAGGCGGTTGTGCCGGTGCTGCCGTCAAAGGTGGTGTTGACAAAGACACCGGTAACTGATCCCGCAGCTACGGTGTGGGTATTGCCTGCGGGTGATGCGGGCTGCACTACGGGCGTTGCGCCCCAAAACCCGACCAGATCGCTTGCGCTCTGGCCGAGCTGCGTTCCGTCCGGGCATTTTTTCGAAAGCTGATCAATGGACATGGTTTGCTCCTTTCAGGAGAGAAGCGAGAAAATAGAAGCGAGGAACGAGAGCACCATCTGCGTGGCGGCCCCGATCGCTCTCTCGCTTCTCGATCGTCGTTCCTCGTTTCTCGTTAATGGTTGGCGATGCGGCAGGCGAGTTGCGGGCGCATTGCGAGATAGCCGTAATAGACATCGATACGCGCCGGGAATTTGTCGTTGTTGATGTCGTATTGGCGGACGATCCGCATGCTGATGCCGTCCATCACCTCGCGCGCCGCAAAATCGACGCCCTTCGGCATCACCAGGTCGGCGGTGGCAAAGGTGAACGCATCCTCGTGGAAAGCGAGACTCATGCCGTAGGACGTGTTCGCCGTGCCAAATTTGGCGATTGTCGAACCCGATGTGGGCGAGGCGCTGACATTCTGCAGTGCACCCGTTGTGACGATTGCCGGCGAAATGTTCAGCACCGTGCCGTTGGTGGCGAGCGCCGATGTGACCACGAAATTCTGCGGCGCATTCGTGTTTGCCCTGGTTTCCGGATGCACGCGGAAAACCCCCGGCAGATTGATCACATCGCCGACGTTCAGCGTCACCGCCGAACCGTTGGTCACGTTGATCGCGGTGCCGGTCTGGTTGGCGCCGTTGATGACGATGGTGGACAACGGTTGCGCCACTTCCGAACCGGACGCAAAGGGTTGCAGCAGCGTGTTCTCGATGATGTCGAACCCGCCGGTGCGGCCCATATAGCCTTCGGTGTATTGCTCGGCGATGGTGGACGAATCCTGGAACAGCCCCTTCAGATTGTTCACCAGATCGACATTGTCCTGGCTGTTGAGCAGGCAGGTCCAGTCGCCGGCCGGCGCCAGATTGTTGACCAGGCTTTGGCGCGCCTGCAGCAATTGCTGCATGTTCATCGCCTGGCCCTGGTTGTTCACCTGGTTATAGACGCCGGTCACCATCGACAGCGCGTCGGCCTCGATATTGGCTGCGAGCACCGACATCGCCGGATCGAGAATGCGCTTGGCGAAGTCGTCCAGGCTCAGCGTCAGATCGACGCTGGTGAAGTTCAGGTCCACGCCCTTCTGGGTGCCGAGCGTCAGGGTCACCGACTGTTCCTGGGTGTCGTTGGTCTGGAGCGTGGCGCCTGTACGAACGACATACTGGTTCGGCAACCGGATTTTCAGTTGCGTGCCGATCCTGGCGCCGGTCACCGCAAACTGATCGTCATACTGACGGTTGATGGATCGAATGAAGTTGAGCTTCTGATGGAGTATGCGCAATGCTTCGCGCGTCACCATCGTGGGAGTTAAGATCGTGTTGGCCATTGGGTTCTCCTAAGGAGCGAGGAACTAGAAGCGAGAAACGAGAATCAGGATTCCGCCTCCCCCTTGAGGGGAGGCACGCGAATTTCCGGTTCAGGAAATTCGCGGGTGGGGGATCAATCCCCTCCCCGAAATCGCTGAGCGATTTCGACCCTCCCTCAAGGGGAGGGTTAAGTCTCTTTTATCGCTACTTGTATTCAGCGCCCGCGTTTGTGTTTGAGTTCAGCGTTTCGCCGCCTGAGCCACTCATCCGTGCTGAGTTTGTCGGACGCCGTTTCCGTCGCCTTGACCCTGGTTGGCGAAGCGCCTCCCACGGTTGACAACGGTTTTGCGGATTCGACGCTCGCGGCTTTCTGGCTCGCGGCCTGCATGGTTTTGGCCTGGTTTCCGGCATAGGCGGCGTGAAGCAGCTTGACGATTCTCGGATCGGTGACCTGCCCCACTTCTTCCGGGGTGAAACCGAGCGAGACGGCAAACCGGTTCAGCTTTCCCGCCAAATCGGGCGACCAGTCAGTGATGTCGCGCGCGAGCGCGGCGCGGGCTTCCTCGACGCGTTTGGCGGATTCCCGCTGCGCATTCGAGTTCCGCTCCGCCACTTTCTGTTGCAGCGCGAGAACGGCTTTGTCGCGGCTCTCTTTCGTCTGCTGATACTGAAACCAGAGATCGTTGTAGAGCTGCGGATTGTTCGCCCGAATCTGGGGCCAGTCGGCCTTTTCAAATTGAGCGATGGCGTCGTTACAGGCGACGACGCGGGCGAAATCGGACAGATGTTCGGCTTGGGCCCGCTGATCGGCATCAAACGCCTTCACGCGTTCTTCGTGCTGACGGCGTTGTTCGGCGACCTCCTGGGTCTTGCGCGTGTAGTCGGCCTGCATCAGCAGCGCGCCCTTGAGGGCCTTGGGGATTTTGTAGTTCTTGCCGTCGTGCTCGACCTCTTCGAGCTCGTCGGCGGGCGCCTCCTGCCCTTCTGCCGCGACTTCGTCTGTAGCAGGAACAAGTGTTTCGCTTTCCGGCAGCGTTTCGCCGCCGGATTGATCGAGAGTTTCCATAACTCAGGGTCTCCTTGAGAATGAGAAGCGAGAAACGAGGAGCGAGAAGCGAGAGAAAGAGAAGCGAGTGAAGAGGAGCGAGGAGCGAGAGAACCGCCTGTTTCGCGTCCCCTCTCGCACCTCGTTTCTCGCTTCTATTTTCTCGCTCCTCGTTACGCGCCGCCCGTGGGATTCATCCGCGCTGCAATATCGCTGTTCGCCTTCATGCGGTCGGTCTCGGCGCGATACATCTCAACCTGAAGCTTTTGCGCATCGATCTGCCGGTCGGCCTGCAGGGCCTGCAATTGCAGCGTCAGTTTCTGCACCTGCTGCTGCGGATCGTTGCCTCCCGCGATGCCGGGTGAGCCCGCATTGGCGGCAGCAGGGGCCGGCAACAAAGCCGCCAGCCTTTGCGCGATGACATCCGCACCCGGCCAATCCAGATTCTTCGCGAGCTGATCGCCCAGCACCGGCGCCGCCTGCGGGAAGGCGCGGATCAATTCGATCATCTGGTTCGCCGCTTCCTCGCGCCGAGTCGTGAACGACGGCCCCGCCTCCACCGTCAGATCATATTTGCCGCGCGACAGGTCATAGACATGCGACAGCACTTCGCCATTCGGCCCTTGACCCTGAGCGACCGGCGTGTTCAGCGGCACATTCTGCGCCAGTCCTTCCGGTCCCAGCACGCGCACGATGCGGCTCCCCGTGTAAACCAGCGGGATCAGGTCGATCAGGATGCGTCCGCAATGCTCGATCGCTCTGCTCAGATTGTCGATGAAGTGGAAGGTCGAAACATCGCCTTCACGCTGGCGCGCGATGATCGCCCGTGCCGAAATCTCATTCCCCTGGTCGCCGAGGCTGGCATTGTACAGCCCGATGATCGCCTTCATGTCGTTGGAGGCGTTCATTGCCTCCTGCAAAGCGCCGGCCGGAACGCCGGCAAATGGCTGCCGCTGCGGCGGCCCAACCCCGCCCGGATCGTCATATTCGATGAAGGCATGGTTCTCGACATTGGCGGTCGCCCATTTCGCCGCATCGGTGGTGAACTGACCGCGGCGCCCGATCCATGGCGCTTTCGGCGCCAGCGCCACCAGTTCGGTGGATGCCGTGCGCCAATAATTGAACATGCGCTGTGCGTCTTTGGCCGGGCGCACCAGCCCGCGGAAATGCCGCCGGCCTTCGACATTCACCTCAACGCCATAGACCGGCACGATGGGAATGAACCGTCCGGCCCATTGGTTGGTTTCGAGCACTTCCGCGCCGGTCATGATCCGCTGCGTCACGCGATAACCTTCCGCGTCGCGTTCGGCGACCACGCCAATGCCGGCCGCATCATATGTGTCCTTATTGGCGAGATAGACGTCTTCCGCGACCACCGTTTGGTCCGACAGCAAGAGAATGGTTTTGACTTGCGGCTCGCGGGTGAAATATTCCGCGACCATGATCCGGTCGTCGTCGCGCCAGGGGTCTTCGAGCTGCGAATAGCCCTGCGCATCCCAATCGACTTCTTCGGCGTTCTTGTAGCGGGCGCGGAACTGGTCCTTCTCGATCAGTTCGGTGACGAAGCAGCTGTTCCAGTCGGATGAATCGGATTCGGTGGAATAAGGATCGGCATAGACCGAAAACGGATTGATGATGCGCCTGACCTTCAGATCGAGATCAAAGCTGTCGTCATGGGCATATTCGGTGTTGATGCGGAAATAGCCGAAACCCATGGTGACGGCGAAGTCCAGCGCGGTGTCATAGGCGACATCGGCCCGCGATGTTGTCTCGATATTGCGGATCAGCCCGTTATAAATTTCTGCGGTTTTGGGGTCGGACACGGAATCGGCGGGGTGAACCTTGATCGCCGGCTGGTTCTGGCGTGCATCGTTCACCACCTGGCGGATGAAAGGTTCGAGCAGGTTCATGGTCAGACACGGGCGGCCATTGCGCTCGCGCTCCCGGCGGACGATTTCCGGCCATTGCTCGTCGAGACGCGAGAAGCGCAGATCGTCCAGCGCTTCGCGCCGGGTCAGCGCTTCGCGCTCGGAGGCAAGCTGAAACGCTTCCTTCGCGTCGGAAAGAATGTCTTTATCACTCATGACTTGTCCTGAGGAGCGAGAAACGAGGAGCGAGGAACCGCCGTGGAACGCCTCTCACGAAAGCAGTAACTTCTCCTTCCCCCCGCTGAGCGTGGGGGAAGGTGTCGGCAGTCGCGAAGCGCCGAACGGCCGACGGAAGGGGGGCCTTTGTCAGACACCCGCGCCCGCGAACTGCGCCGCAATATGACGGATGCCGAGCGCGTGCTTTGGTCAGTGCTTCGCCGCAAACAGCTTTCCGGATTCCGTTTTCGTCGCCAGGTGCAAATCGGGCCTTACATCGTCGACTTCGTTTGTCCGAAGACGCGACTGGTCATTGAGGTGGACGGAGGACAGCACTCTCAGGAGGAGAATGCATTGCACGATTACCGCCGTACGAAATGGCTGGAAGCACATGGGTACCGCGTCTTTCGGGTCTGGAATGACGATGTGTTTCGCGGCCCGGAAGACGTTGCCGGCGCGATTTGTCACGCGTTGACAGCTCCCCTTCCGGGCGCAACGCGCGGCGCTTTCAGCGCCGCTGCGCCCACCTTCCCCCCGCTTCGCGGAGGGAAGGAGAAAAAATAACGCACAGACGAGCTTTTCACGAAGACATCCAGCCGCCCGGCTGGAACACGCGCGGTTGCGGCCGTACCTGCGGCGGCAGGATGATGTCCGGGAACAGTTCGGTCGCCGCCCAGACGAGCGCATCGACCCGGTCCGGAGACGCTCCGTCCACGGATGCTTCCGGCGTAA
>JAGWSK010000202.1 GCA_028869355.1 Alphaproteobacteria bacterium
CAAGAGTCCCGCCCCCTGTGAAGTTCTCCAGGTGACGGTCAATAAGGACACCAAACAGCGGCTCTCCAGTCTTTCGATCGCGTATGTTCCGAGCCGCGATAGCTACGCGATGCAGGTAGTTGTTCCGACCGGCGTCGCGCTTGGCAAAGGCCTGTTGCTCGGTCCATCGACTCAGGGTTTGAAGTTTACCCGTTGCGAACTCGACGGCTGCTATGTCGAATCGGTCGTCGACAACACGACGGTGCAGACACTCGGCAAAGCCGGCAAATCCACCAATATTGCGGTGGTGCCCTATGGCAAGGCCGATCAGATCAAATTCCCTGTCTCGCTGACCGGTTTTACCGAGGCTATGGACCGGATGAAGAGTTATTCGAAGGAGCGCGCTGTGGCGCTACCGCCCCCACCGGCGCAACCAGCTGCGGCTCCCGCTGCCGCGCCCGCGGCTCCTGCGCGCCCACCCGCAAAGAAATAGAATTAACACCTCTTGCTCTTGTCGCGTTGCCAGCATGGAACGTGGCGTGTGTATCGTGATACGCACTTCGGCCCGCTCGCGCTGGCGATACAAAAATCGCTCTGGCGCAAATGGTTCAATCCGGTCACAACCTGCTCTGAATGAGCGACTCGCATAACCACGCCTGGACGCATGATCACATGTATCTTGGCGCCGGTCATGAACGCGCCGAAGCGCGGACACGTCTCGTCGTCTATCTAACCGCCGCGTTCATGGTGGTGGAAATCGCAGCCGGCCTGATCTTCGGGTCGATGGCGCTGCTCGCCGACGGCGTCCACATGGCGACCCATGTTGGCGCGCTCGGACTTGCGGCCTGGGCCTACTGGATGGCCCGGCGCCACGCCCGCAACCGGCGGTTTTCGTTCGGCTCCGGCAAATTCGGCGATCTCGCAGGCTTCGCCAGCGCGCTGGTGCTCGGCATCATCTCATTGGTAATCGCCGCTGAATCAGTAATGCGGCTCTTCGCGCCCGTCATGATCCACTATGGGGAAGCGATGATCGTGGGTGCGGTCGGTCTCGCGGTCAATATCGTCAGCGCGGTGGTTCTGGCCGGGGATGAGCAAGACGCCGAAGATCCCGCCCACCACCATGATTACAACCTTCGCGCCGCCTATGTGCATGTGCTTGCGGATGCTGCGACTTCGGTTATGGCACTTCTTGCACTGGCCGCAGGGCTGCTACTTGGATGGCGCGTTCTCGACCCTGTCGTCGGAATATTGGGCGCGATCGTGATTGCCCGCTGGTCAATTCAGCTGATGCAGCAATCGGGGCGCGTTCTTTTGGATTTCGAGGACGATCCGTCGCTGGCCGGTGATATCCGCCACTTGCTGGAAGATGATCTGAACGCCCGGATCGAAGACATGCATCTGTGGCGGCTCGGGCCCGGCCACCGTGGATTGATCGTGTCGATCATCAGCCCGGTTCCGCTCTCAGCCGACAACATCAAACAGGAAATCCGGCGGCGGCACACCGGCCTGTCGCATGTGACGGTCGAGATTTCAGTGTGTGCCGACTGTACTCCGCGTTAAAATCGGAGAATCGTGATCAGCGCGGCAGCAGGCCTTCACGCTGCAACCGCTTGCGCTGAAGCTTGCGATAGCGGCGGATGGCTTCGGCGCGTTCGCGCGCGCGTTTTTCCGATGGTTTTTCGTAATGTCCCCTGAGTTTCATCTCGCGAAAGATGCCTTCCCTTTGCATCTTCTTTTTCAAGGCCTTTAGCGCCTGATCGATATTGTTGTCGCGAACGATGATCTGCAAGCGGGACTCCTTGTGCAATTCGGCGCGGGTTCCTATCAGAATGCGGTGATCCTGTCCACCGCAGCCACATGGGAAAACGCTGCAAAAACGCGAAGGTTACAAGGGGAATAGGCGATGCGCAGTAAAACCGTTTTGTCACTTCCGGATGCAAAAACCATTCTTGCCGCGGCGCGCAGGGAAGCCGATCGGCGCAATTGGGCGGTCACGATTGCCGTGGTGGACGAGGCCGGTCTGGTGCTGCTGTTGGAACGGGCGGACGGCGCACGGGCGCAAACCGCGGAGATCGCAGTGTTGAAGGCCCGTTCGGCCGCCGTGACCCACCGTCCCGGCAAGACCTGGGAAGATGCCGTCAAGACCCGCCCCGGCGTCGTCAATTTTCCCGATGCATTTCCGATTCAGGGCGGAGTGCCGATCGTGTTCAAGGGCGAAGTGATTGGCGGAGTTGGCGTTTCCGGCGTGCAAAGTCACGAAGACGAGCAGGTGGCACTGGCCGGCGTTGCCGCCATTGCCGACACTACTGGCTGAGGCCATATTCGCCCAATGGCGATCCTGAAAATTGCCCGCATGGGCCATCCTGTGCTCGCAGAGATGTGCGCATCCGTGCGCGATCCGTCCGCACCGGAGATCCGCCGTCTGATCGCCGATATGATCGAGACGATGGGCGATGCAAATGGTGCAGGCCTTGCAGCGCCGCAGGTGCATGTGCCGTTACGCATCGTGATCTTTCAGGCCCCGGACGCGCGCAGCGCCGCCGGGCTGGATGAGACCGAAGCTTTCGATCACACCGCGCCGCTGACGATTCTGATCAATCCGCTCATCGAAGTTCTGGATGCGTCGCCCGAGGGTGGATGGGAGGGTTGTCTTTCGGTGCCCGGTTTGCGCGGTTGGGTCGAACGGCCGCGGCACATCCGCTATTCCGGGCTGGACGTGGATGGCCATCGCGTCCAGCGCAGCGCCAGGGGCTTTCACGCCCGCGTCGTGCAGCACGAATGTGACCACATCGATGGCGTGGTTTATCCGCAGCGGATGCGCGATCTCTCGAAACTGATCTTCGAAAGCGAATACCGGCACTGGATCGAACAGCAGGACGCGGGACAGCAGGCTGCGCAATGACCGATCTGGTGCGTGATCGAGTCCTGGCCGAAGCCCTGCCGGATATCCCGCACACCGGCCTTTCCCAGGAGACGCTCGCCAATGCCGCGGCGCGAGCCGGCATTTCGCGCCGCGAATTGAATGACGCCTTTCCGAATGGTGCGGCGTCTCTGGCCGAAGCTTTCTCGCACTGGGCGGACGCGCAGATGGCCGATAAGCTCGCGGCCGGATCCGAGGAAGCGCATCTCAAAGATCGGGTTGCGGCTGCGGTGCGGGCGCGGATCGAGATTCTCAATCCGCACAAGGAGGCTGCGCGCCGC
>JAGWSK010000203.1 GCA_028869355.1 Alphaproteobacteria bacterium
AGCGGAATCATAGCGATCACCTCCGGGACCTCGCAAACCTAGCATTAGGACATGTTAGTACCGCTGGAACATTGAAGCTGTTTAAAAGCGTTCGAAAAAAACCAATTAAAGATTGTCAATTTTTGTTGCGCGCATATGCGGCGTGACCGGCAAAGGTGCGAGCCAGACCAGGGCTCCGGCGCCAAGGCAGGCAAGTGTCTGGATCAGCCGAAGCTGAGCGCTTCGCGTGCGAGCTGCGGCTACCGGTAATGCGCCCGCCGTCGATTCAATCGCCGCCACGACCTTCTCCGCTCATTCACAAATCCGACGGCGGCTGCCAGTCCTCATGGCCCTCGAGCAGCGTCGTTGGCGGATATTGCACCATCTTCTGGAACAGCAGATGCATAAAGAGAAACAGCGGCTTTGCCTTGAACACCAGCAGGACCGCGTCCTCTTCCGGATCGTCGTTGAAGTGCTGATGCACGCAGCCGGTCTCGACGATCATGATGTCGCCGGCTTTCCAGTCGATGCGGCGGCCGTCATGGATGTCGTAGCCGCGGCCCCTGATCACGAAAAATACCGCGCTGTTCAGATGCCCGTGCTTCTGGCCAAAGGCACCGGGTCCGTAAGCCTCGATATGGGTTTCGATCGATTGTCCAACGGCCGTCGAGCCGGGTGTAATTCCGGTCTTGCTGTAATGCTGGGGCCCACCCTTCCACGGCTTGTCGCGAAACGACAGCACGCGCGGCTGCTCCAGGAGGTTGCGCGTCAGCTCGCTATAGGTGCCTTCAAGCGCGCGAACGAAGGTGCGCTTCTTCTGCCAACGTTCCCAGACGACCGGCTTTTCCCGGTTGTGGCCGGTGCCCGGCGCCGTTTCGCCGGGCGACAGTGTGTGTTTGTCCACTGGCTCGCTCATCGGCGTGGCAGCGCGTTGAGCAGATTCGATGGCGAATATTGATCGGTCAAAATCCGCGAGTTTGGGTCCCAGTCCACTTTGGTGCTGAGCAGTGGCAGCAGGAAGTCCGATCCCGTGCCGCGCTTTGAGAGCATCGGTTCCAGGGTGGCGGCATTCTTCCGCGCATTGGCGAGATCATCCGGTGCCAATCCACCTGCCCGGCCGAGAATGATGCGGTTGGCCAATTTGAGATTGAAGTATGGACCGAACACCGTCGCGTAGGTCGCGGACTCATGGTCATAGAGCGCGCTGTCGGAGAAGGTATTGGCGACGATCACGCCGTGGGGCGCCATATCGGCGCGAACCTCCTCCAGGAACTCCCTGGTCAGCATATGTTCCGGGATGTAATCGGCATCGAATGCGTCGAGCATCACCATGTCGTAATTCGGCTTTTGTGCCGCTGCGCGTTTCACGTAAACCCGGCCATCCTCGATGAACACATGCATGTTCGGGCCGGGCTTGAAGTCGAAATAAGTTCGGGCCACGCCGTCGATCGCCTTGTCGAGTTCGACGAGGTCGATCTGCGTGGCCGGAAACATCTCCTGCAGCGCAGTCGGAATGGTGCCGCCGCCCTCGCCGATGATCAGTATACGTTTCGGACTGGGATCCAGATACAGCCCGGCCAGCATCATCTGGGTGTAATCGAAGATCAGCTTTTCCGGGTTATGCAGCATCCGGCAGGACTCGCGCCCCAGAGGCCGCGGCCAGCGAAACAGCATGCAGCGCTCGTCTCCGTCCTGGGTCACGAAGATGTTGCGGTACAGGGAACGTTCCTGATGCAGCAATTGCTGTGCAGCAGCGGGTGCGGCCGTGAATCCGAGCGCACAGAATGCCGCGACGATCGTCAGAATTCGCTTCAAGGGTCAGACTTTCCTGTAATTCGCCAATGCACCCAAACCGCCCACCGCGACCGAAATGCCGATCGCAGCCAGAAGAATCGTGTTCACCTCAAATAACAGCACGAGATAAAACGCCGTCAGCAAGGTACCGAGGCTGCTGCCGATCGTCGAGATAAAATACAAATAGCCCGCGTCATGGCCGGAGGACTCCCGGTTCTTCACCAGGATCCGGATGGCGTAGGGCGACACCATGCCGGCGAAAATCGTGGGCACGAGAAAAAGCCCGAGGCAGGTCAGCAACGATCCAAAACGGGGATCGGTGATCTTGTCGAACATGAAATCGAGGAACTGCGTCCCAAAGAACAGTGTCGGAAGCGTGGCGATAGCCGCGGCGACCAGAATGCCGCATAGGCGCAGCAGACTCGGCGAGTAGCGCGAAAAAATGCCGCCAAAGAGGTAGCCGATCGCAAGCCCCAGCATGAAGACGAAGATCACCGAGCCCCAGACGTAGATGCTGCTGCCGAATGACGGCGCAATCAGGCGCCCCGACAGCAATTCCACCAGCATCACGTAGAATCCCGACCATCCGGCGATGGTGTAGCACCATAAGGATTGCTTGCGTGCCATCAGCCGAGGCCGCCCTCTCCGACATTCATGGGTGTGATGTCGCGCCCAAGATAGCTGCACTCCTCACCGTAAAGCAGGGCTTTTACGTCCTTTGCAGACAGCAGCTTTACCAACTGATCGGTCACTCCGGCCAGCGGCAGCACCAGGCCGGCCTGTTGCGCCAGGTCCATGGTCACATCCATGTCCTTCTCCTGCCAGGTGAACTTTGTCGTATCCCAGCGCTTGAGCGTGAGGTTGAAAGCCGGACATTCGAGCAGCACCTCACGCATGTGCTGGGCGTCCACGCCGAAGCGCTTGGCCAACAGCAATGTCTCGTAATTTGACACGCAATGAACCCAATGGAGCAGATTGTTGCAGGCCTTGGCGAGTTGCCCGGCCCCCACCGGTCCGACGCGCAACACTTTGCGGCTGTATGCCATCAGCGCCGGTGTCGCGAACTCAACATCGGCCTCCCTGCCGCCGCATAGTGAGAGCAGCGTACCCTCGCGCGCACCGGATGCTCCGTACACGACGGGTGCGTCAATAAAGCGTTTGCCGCGCTCGCGGCAAAGCCGGTCAAGCTCGACCATGGTGTTGGGGCTGTTGGTCGCCAGCACGGCAATCAACGCGTTTTTGTTCGCACGACGGGACAGCGTGTCGGTCACGGTCCGCGATTGCTCGTCGGTGGCAACGATGGCGAGGAATAATTCTGCCAACGGCGCGAGGTCTTCCAGCCCGCTGACGGTGGCGATGCCCTGCCCTGCCACGGCCTGCAAACGCGTCGCATCGACGTCAAACGCACAGACCTCGTGGCCTTTGCGCTTGAGGTGTCCGGCGATTGCCGCGCCCATTTCGCCGACCCCGACAACGCCAACTTTCATATTTGCTCTCCCAATGGGCTGACGGCACGCAGGACGCGCTCCCCTCACCCAGCCGCGCCAGTACGCACTTGCGTTCCGCAAGTGCGGGCGCGGCGTCCCTCTCCCTCAAGGGGAGAGGCAAATTTCGTGACTCGGCCTAATCTCATCCCGACTATCCCGCGTGCTGGGTGATCGTATCGATCAGCGCCGGTTTTCCCGCTTTGACCTGTTCAATCGCGCGTTTCAGCGCCGGCGCAATATCCTGCGGGTTTTCGATCGCTCCTTCGGCATACCACCCCATGCTGCGGGCGAGGCCGGCAAAATCGGGCGCCGGATCAGAAATATCCATTCCGATATAGGCGCGTTCTTCGGGCGTCGAACGCTGCCTTGCCAGCGTGATCTGGTGTTCCCAATCGTTGTAGTAGGCGCGGTTGTTGTGCATGACACAGAGCAGCGGTACCTTGTGCTTGGCGGCAAACCAAAGTGCACCCGCATCGAACATGAGATCGCCATCGGTCTGGCAATCGACCACGAGCCGGCCCTTGCCGCGATGCGCGAGCGCAACTCCGATCGCCATGCCGATTTGCGTTCCGGTTCCCAGCGCCTTTCCCGGCCAGCGGTAGTGGCAGTCGAAATCCCACAGCTTCAGCGCCCAGTCCTCGAATGCCTGGGTGGTAAGCACCCAGTCTTCCGATTTGATCTGTTCCCAGACTTCCATCGCGAGCCGCGGCAATGAAATGGGTGACAGCTCCCATGCCTCGCGGGCTTCAGTGCGCCAACGGGCCCGGTCGCGCGCATGGATTTTGTGGACTTCCTGGGTGCGTTCGCGAATGCGCGCGGCCGCACGCGGATTGGCTGCGACTCGCTCGCGGCACAGCCGGGTCAGCGCGGGAATGGCCAATTCGGTGTCGGCCAGCACGCGGACCGCACATTCCGGAAATTTTTGGTAGCCCATCGCCCATTTCGAAATCTCGATATCGGCAAAGCCGATATCCATCCACTGACAATGGTCGGGATAGTGAGCGCGCAGGGTGCGGTTGATGCGATCATTGTCGTGCGTCGGCCGTTCCCAATCGCGGCAGTCCAGCGCAAGAATGGCATCGGCTTGCTTGAACACGTCCTTGTTCATCCGGCAGTCGAGCGGATGTTCGGTCGGAAAGTTCAGGCGCGATTGCACGTCCGAAACCGCGGCGCCGGTGGTTTCCGCAAGCGCCACCATGTCGGAGAAGGCGCTCGGCACACGCCCGGCAAATTGCGGCAGCAGCACCGGCCATTCGGCGGCAATAAGCCGGTCGGCGATTTCGGACAGGGCATGCATGTCCGGCGCAATCTTGCTCGGCCGCTTTGCCGATGCCGCGTCCGGCAAATGGATTTTTTCGCCAAGTGGCGCCTCCTGAATTCCGGCGTCATAACACATGTAGATCGGGCCCTGCGGCTCGGTCATCATGATCGACCAGGCGCGCGCGAAACTGTCCGGAATGCCCGCGACGCCGCCCGGCTGGTAATCCCATTTGACGTAGTCCCGGACCGCGTTGCCCTGGACATTGGCGGTATGATCCCAGTCCACGCGCGGCCGGCGTTTGCCTTCGTCCATCGGTCCGGTGGCGCCGATCACGAAGACGGGCGCACGATCCGTGTACGCATAATATATTCCCATGGTGGCATGCAGCAGGCCGACGACATTGTGGACGATCACGCACAGCGGCTGGCCGCACGCCTTGGCATAGCCATGCGCAATCTGCACCGCGATCTTCTCATGCTGGCAGACCAGAATCGGCGGTTCATTATTGTTGTGGTTGACCAGCGAGTCGTGCAGGCCGCGATACGACGCGCCGGGATTGAGCGTGATATACGGAAAGCCGAATGCCTTCACCAGATCGGCGATAACATCCGATTGCCATCCCTGCTGGGGTGGCGTCCCCGGCTTCGTATCGGTCATCGAAGTCGCCCGCGATCAGTGATGATGGTGATGGCCGTGTAAGTGATCGTGATCGTGATCATGATCGTGATCATGCGGGACGGCGATCTCGCCTTCCGAGTAACCGAGCATCAGCGCTTCGATCAGGCGGCGCAACGGATCTTCCGACAGTGGCGCATGCGCGGCAACAAATCCGGCGAGTCGGGCAAACACCAGCGGCTCCATCGCAATCCGCTGATTTCCATTCATTTCCTCCGGCGCCCGATTGGGATCAATCGTGGCCGACAGCAGTTCCCGGAATAGCCGGTCGAGATGGGCATGGACTGGATCGGCAGCCTTGCGCCCCTTCATTCCCGCAAGGAACGAATGCACATGCGCGACATAGCGGTCATAGACCTGTTCATCAGGTCCGGATTCCTCTTCAAGTTCTCCACACATGCCCAGATACCTCCAATTGCGAAATCCAGTGGCCTCAGCCAAATATCCATTGTGAAACCAATCCGTCGAACAGCGGCAATCCGAGGAAGCGTTCAAACACTCCAAACAGGATCGCCCAGGTCAGAACTGCTGCGCCGAGCGCCATGTACCAGCGCTCGCGCCCGGCGAAAATCAGATAGACAGCGACCAGGATCGGGCCGGCATAGAGGAATCCGAACAGCACCAGCCCGGCCACGAAACCCAGGAACCAGGCGAACATCTTGACTTCGCGCCGGTGCTCTTCCGGCACGATTTTGAATCCGGGATGCGCCCGCATTTCCTTGATCAATTGCACCACGGACAGAATCAGTCCGGGGATGCCGACGACGAGCGGCAGAAAACGCGCGTCCGGCGCGTAGGTAAAAGATAACAGCACTGCGCCGCCGAAAACCACCACCATAATGGCGCTGACCAGAATTCGTCCTTCAAGCATGGCTTGGCACCGCCGCAGGTTTACGCATCCGCCACATATAAAATCCGATGCTGGCCACAATCAGCCCGATGAGAACCAGTGAAATCGGCCGCCAGAAGAAGCTCGGGCCCCAGATGCCGATCGCCTTCAACAGTGAGTCTTCGGCGATCTTGCCGAGAATGACGCCAATGATGAACGGCGCGCGCGGCCAGTCGTGGCGCTTGAACAGATAGCCCAGGCTGCCCATCACCAGAACCAGAATGAGGTTCTGCCAATTGCCCTGAAACAGGTAACAGCCGAGCAGCGCGAAGACGAGGACATAGGGAATCAGGAAGCTGGCCTTTGCCGAACCGAGCTTGCCGATCCAGGGCGCTGCGGCAACCAGCATGATCACGCAGATGACGTTTGAAATCACCAGGGCCCAGATCAGCGACCAAACAATGTCGATGTGGTCGGTCAGCATGGTCGGCCCGGGCTGAATGCCCAGCATCAGGAAAGCGCCGAGCATGATTGCCATGCCGGATGAGCCGGGAACGCCGAAGAACAAAGTCGGCAACAGTGATCCGGCCTCTTTGGCACAGCTGCCGGTTTCCGCTCCGATCACGCCGGCGACCTCGCCTTTGCCGAAGCGCTCCGGATGCTTCGAGGATTGAACAGTGTGGCCATAGGCCATCCACGACGCCGCATCACCGCCCAGCCCCGGAATGATGCCGATGCCGGCGACCAGCAGCGAACACCGCAGCACCAGCCATTTGTGCTGCAAGACATCCCATATGCCGCGCCAGATCTGGCCATAGCGGACCTTCTGGGTGCCGGCGGAAGCCGGCAGCTCCGCGCCC
>JAGWSK010000204.1 GCA_028869355.1 Alphaproteobacteria bacterium
CAGCACTTCAATCGGCTTGCCACCGGTGAGGTCACCATTGCCCTTGACGTCGAAGCGCTCATTATCTTCCGGATTGCGGCCCCGCGTGGAAACCACGACGCCGCCATTCAGGAAATCGCTTGAAACCTTGATCGCCTGATCAAGCAGACCACCGGGATTGTTCCTCAGGTCAAGGACATAGCCGCGGACACTGGGGCCAAGCTTGGCCTCGACGTTCGCAATCGCCTTTCTCACACCGGAATCCGTGTTCTCGCTGAACGAGCTGATCCGGATGTAACCGATATCGCCCTTTAGTTCCGACTTGACGCTCTGAACCGGTATCACCTCCCGTATCATCGTCAGATCGAACGGTTGCTTCTCACCGGGACGAAGTACGGTGAGGGTCACTCTAGACCGGGCGGGACCGCGCATCTTTTCGACGGCATCGTTCAGTGCCACGCCCTGAAGACTCACGCCGTCAATTGCGGAAATAAAATCGCCCGTCTTGATCCCGGAATGCGCCGCCGGAGTGTCATCCAACGCGGTAACGACTTTCACCAGGCCATTGTCCGCCGTGACTTCGAGCCCGACGCCGCCAAACTGTCCGGTGGTCTGGATCTCCATGTCAGCCATTTCCCTGGGATCCATATAGGCCGAGTGCGGATCAAGCGAACTGACCATTCCATTGATCGCGCCGCTGATGAGTTCGGAATCGTTCACCGGCCGCACATATTCGGCGCGCACGCGCTGAAAGGCTTCGCGGAAGAGATCGAACCCGCGGTACCCCGTCGAATCGGCCGCCTGTGCAGCGGGAAACAACGCCAATGCACTGGCAAAACCAGCCGTGACGCCCAGCCCGGCGGAAATGTAATGTCTCATGCTCTACCTTTGCCTTTCCCATTTAAAATCAGCCGCCCGACACTCGGCATAGAGCCGTAGCCTGGCTGCCGCAGAAGCTCGTGGCCGAGTTCCTCCGCACCCAACAAGATCGCAAATTTGGAAGCCGATGCGCTCTCGCAGCTATCGTCAGCATGATACGCGGAAGCGCCTGAAGATCAACGCGAAACGCAAGTTTCGTCAGATCGATCCGTACACAAATGCGCGACTCTGTCGAGCAATGCCGCTCCCGCTTTCCGAAAATTTCAAAACTCAGATGACGCGATGGTATTGCGGTGGAAGCACGGCGCGGTAATCCGGCCGGCCCAACACCTTCGCCGCATGAAACGGCCAATGCGGATCATCCAGCATCGCTCGCGCCAGCAGCACGAGATCGGTCTGGCCATCGCGAATGATGCTTTCCGCCTGCTGCGGCTCGGTAATCTGCCAACTCACGGCCGCCGCAATCCCAACCTCGCGCTTTACGCGGTCGGCGATCGGCACCATGAAAGCTGGTCCATAAGGCACGCCCGATACATCCGGCGAATTGCCGCCAAGGCTCGGGTCAATAATATCGAGCCCAATCGATTTCAGCCGCCGCACCAGCTCAATGGATTCTTCTATCGGCTGACCCTCCGGATGAAAATCTGTCATTCCCAACCGAACCGAAAGCACCAACCGCTCGGGCCAGACCGCGCGCACGGCGGCGAAAGTTTCGAGCGCGAATCGGGCGCGTCCTTCAAAGCTGCCGCCATACTGATCATCACGGTGATTGGCGATCGGTGAAAAAAAGCTTTGGCCGAGATAGCCATGGGCGAAATGCAGTTCGAGCCATTCGAAGCCGGCCTCCAACGCGCGCCGCGCCGCCGAGGCAAAATCCGACTGCACGCGGGCGATATCGGCTTTGGTCATTGCAGAAGGCACACGGGTGAGCGCCGCACCGAACGGAATCGCTGAGGGGCCGATCGGCTGCCATGCGTTCGGATCACTCTCGGGCAGATTGCCTTGTCCCCGCCACGGCGCATGCGCGGACGCTTTGCGCCCGGCATGTGCAAGCTGGATGCCCGGGACCGCCCCCTGAGCTTTGATGAAATGTGCGATGCGACCAAACTTTTCGGCGTGCGCGGAGGACCATAAACCGGTGCAGCCGGGGGTGATTCGGCCTTCCGGCGATACCGCCGTCGCCTCGGCGATCACCAGCGCAGCGCCACCGATAGCGCGTGCACCCAAATGCACCAGATGCCAGTCTGTCGGGATTCCGTCCTGCGCCGAATACTGGCACATCGGCGAGACACAGATACGATTGCGCAGCGTAACGCCGCGAAGCGAAAAAGGAGAAAACAGCGATGACATGGTTGAACCAGATGACTGCGGAGGATTGTTATGGGAACTCGCCCCGCGCGTGGCAACCCTGCTGCAAAGAGTGAGGGTGTCGCCCCGTGAATCGGCTCAGCGCCGCTCCGATGCTGTTGTTCGGCGCTATCGCGCTGTCAGGGTGCGTCAGCGTTGACGAGCGGCAGGTGCGGCCCGGGGTGTATGTGATTTCGACACCGGCAAGCGAATTCATCAACAGCGAGGACCGCGCGCGCATAATTCTGAACCTGCGTGCGCAGGAACTCTGCCCCAAAGGATTTATGCGATCCCGTGAGGACCGGGTCATCGACGCCAAAGGCATCGAAACCATGGCGTGGCAGGTTGCATGCACGACGTGAAAGACTGTGCAAAACGCACGCGAGTCGAAGCGAAGCGCGAATAAATCATGTATCGGGATCGGACCAACCCTGCGAGAGACAAACCATGAATGCCCACGCGCCACGAACAATGACGAAAAGCGAGCAGCGCCTGCTCGACATCATCCGTCAGAGGTCCTTCCTGAGAGGGCAGTTCAAGCTCGCCTCCGGTGCGATGAGCGA